>JAITLH010000163.1 GCA_031277995.1 Deltaproteobacteria bacterium | reverse complement strand
TACGACAACCCCGACGAGCGGGTCCTTAAAGGATCGGAGTTTTCTTTTCGGGTCACGCAAGAGCTCTCCAAACTTCGGGATTCCGGCTTTAACGATCTGGCCAGGACCGCCCCCGAATACATAAACGCCTGGGTGGGCTACGGGTATCTGATTAGGCGCTTTCCCCAGGGCGCGTCCGAGGAAGAGTACGAACTAAGCGCCTCGGCCATCGACGCCATCCGTTTCGTTTCCAACATGGCCAACCAAAGACTCGTCGTGACGGAAAGTCGCCTGGCCATGGTGGCCGAGGCCCTGGCCAGGTTAGCCATCGATACCGACCCCAACAAGGAAAGGCGAATCGAGCGCCTAATCGCCGAAAAGGATCGCCTCGATCGGGAAATCGCCGCCACCCAAAGCGGCCAGGCCCTGGTCCTATCCAACGAAGTTTCCATGGAACGCGTCCGCGAGATCATGGCCCAGTCCCTGGAGCTCATAGACGATTTTAGGCACGTCCTGGACCGCTTTAGCTTACTCCACCTGGAACTTCGCCAAAGGCTACTCATATTCGACGAATCGGTCGGCCGAGGCGACGTGGCCCAGGAAGTTTTGGATGGCATCTACTCGATCAAAAAAAGCGAGGCCGGGCGATCCTTTGAAGCCTTTTACGCCATGCTCAATAACCCGGACAGCCAAGGCAGTTTGAGCCAAAGCCTGGAAGCGGTTTTTGAAGCCGACTACTTTAAAGCCCTTGAGCCCGGAGAACGCGATTTTTTGGAAAACCTGGTCGGGACCTTACTAAACCAATCGATGATCGTCCACAACCGGACCTCGGCCCTAAGCAAAAGCCTAAAAAATCTCGTCCAAAGCCGAACCTACCGCGAGCGCCGCCAGCTCATGGAACTAATCACCGAGGCCAAAAAGGAGGCCCTGGAAGCCGTGGCCTACGCGGCCCCCAATAAACCCTTGGGCTATCGGCTTAACCTAACCGGCGTCCGTTTCAATTCCATCTCCCAATGGACCATGTTCAATCCCGGTTCGGTCTTTATCGGAAAGCCCATGCGCCGGGCCGACGGGGCCCTAATCGACTTGGCCCAAATCGCCGGGACCATCAAGTCATCCGAGATAGATTACCAAGCCCTGAAAAAAGCCATAGTCGAAGCCGTGAAACTTCTGATCAAAGCCACCATCGCCCAAGTCCTCGATCTTTTTCCGGCCACCCAGGGCCTGGCTAGCGTTTTGGGCCTAGTCCACCTGGCCCACCGCCACGGCCAACTGGGCGATGGCCATGAAACCGTTGAATGGGACGGCCTGGACGGCGTCCATCGCCGGGCCCGCATAGAAACGTGGTATTTTCTCCTGGAGAGAGTCGATGAGTTACTTGCTTGATCCCTTAAGGCCCCTGGGCGATCCCGACCCGACCCTTAGCGCCTCTTCCGATGACGGCAAGGCCAAGGGCCCCAAAGCGTCGTTATTGCCGCCCAAAAACTCCCCGGGCTCGCTTGGCCAAGGCGACGATTTTGGGAGCGACCAAGACGGCGATGACTTTGACGACGACGACCAAGACGGCGATGACTTTGCAGACGACCAAGCCGACGATTACGCCGACGAATATGCCGATGGTTCCGGCTCTTTTGACGAAAGCGATTTTGACCAAGGCGACTTTGCCAAAGACGATTCCGGCGATATGGCCGATGGCTTAAGGGCTTTTCACGAGAGCGATTCCGAAGGAGGGGATTTAGGCGACTTACCAGGCGGTGACCAAGGCGACGATTACGCCGACGTTTTAAGCGCCATTAACGAAAGCGATTTTGGCCAAGGCGACTTTGGCGACGACGATTCCGGCGATATGGCCGTTGGCTTAAGGGCTTTTGACGAAAGTGGCAGGGAAGGTGACGATTCCGGCGACTTCCCCGACGGTGACCGAGGCGACGATACTAACGATGGTTTAAGAGGTTTTGGCAAAACCGATGGGGGGTTTGCCGACGACGATTCGGACAATTACGCCGACGGTTTAAGGGCTATTGGTAAAACCGATTCGGACGATGGGGGGTTTGGCGAGGACGATTCGGACGATTACGCCGATGGTTCAAGGGGTTTTGGCAAAACCGATTCGGGCGATGGGGGGTTTGGCGAGGAAGATTGGGACGATTACCAGGAAAAAATAGAGGCCATCGACCAAAGGCCCGAGGATAGTTACGCTTCCGGGGGATTGCTTTTTGACGAAGACAGGGGAAACTTTCCCATGGCCGCGCGGTTGGCTTTGTGCAAACTGCTTGAGGGGCCGTATATCGACAAAAGAACCAACAAAGAAAACTACAACGCCATGGTCAAGTACGAAGGGGCCATTAACGTTTGGCTGGGGGAGATTTTTCTGGAACTGGTTTTGGACGAGGATCTGGGGGTGGGTTTCATTAGGCAAATTGACGAAAGCCAGATTCCCAGAAAAGTGCCCAACCTGCTTCGCCGAAAGTCTTTGAACTTCTTCGAATCGTTACTGCTCATCCATTTGCGGCAAAAGCTCACCGAGGCGGATTTGCAAGGTTACGTTCCGACCGTGACGGTAACGGAGCTGACCGAGTTTTTGAAGGTCTACGAAAGCAAAAGCAATACCGACCACGCCAAGTTCGAAAGCCGCGTGGCCGCGGCCATTTCCAACATGCATAAAAAGTTCCAGTTTTTGCATGCCATTTACTCGTCCGATGAAACTTTTCGGATATCGCCGGTATTGAAGCTAATCCTGTCCCCGGACGCGATTAACTTGCTTATCCCGGAGTACCGAAACTTTAAGCATCAGGGCCTGGAAGTGACCGATCCCGAGGAAGGCGATTTGGCGGCCAAGAAGAAATCGCCCTTGGGTTTTGGCCTGAGCTTTGGCGAGGACGAAGACTTTCCCGAAGGTTTCGGGGAAGGCGACGGGGAAGGGGCTTTGGAAGACGACGAAGACGAGGAATCGTCCGAGGACTATGGGGAGGACGATTGATGATTAAGGGGGCCTTTGGCCAAATAAGCTATCGTTTCGGGACAATCGCCTTTCGGGGATTTTTTTGCGTAATCGTTTTGACTTGGTTTTAGCCTGGGTTTGACATGTCCGGTACTCCTTTAAAAAATTTGCCGCGGTTTCCCATGCCGTCCTTACTCGACGACATAGCGGTCACGCTAAAAGCCGATCAGCAGTTTCGCTTGGTTCGTTTTCAGCTCCATAACTGGGGCACTTTTTCCGACTACCATGACATACCCGTGTCGGAGGAAGGCTTTTTGGTGACCGGCTTTTCCGGTTCGGGCAAAACCACGCTCCTCGACGCCTATTCGACGATCCTAATCCCCGGAAGGTTTTTGGAGTACAACTCCGCGGCCCGGGATTCGGGCCGGGCCGATCGCAACTTAATGAGTTACGTTCGGGGGGCCTGGGGGGCCATAAGGACCGAGGGGGAGAGCCAAACCACGACCCAGTATTTGCGGCCGGGGCCGACCTGGTCTTCCTTGGCTTTGACCTTCAAAAAAGGTTCGGCCGATTATTTAACGCTAATTCAGCTTTTTTGGGTGAAGGGCACCTCGCTCGAAAAAATAAGTCGCCATTATTTCGCGGTAAACCGTCCCCTTTCCTTGGAGGAACTTAATTTCGCCGAAAAGAACTTCGATCTTAGGGAGCTCAAAGCCGGCTTGTCCTTTGACCTGGAATCCAAAACCTTCGACGACTACCATCACTATTTCGCCAGAATATTGGGCCTAAACGAGTACAACGCCTTAAAACTCCTTCAAAAAACCCAGTCCATGAAAAACATCGAAGATCTCGACAGTTTTCTAAGAAATTTCATGTTGGACGATCCCGATACCTACGCGTACGCCCACACCTTGGTCGATGAGTTTACCAGCCTAAACGAAGCCCATGAGGCCGTCCTCAAGGCCAAAAACCAAATCGAGGTTTTGGGTCACGTCAAAGTATGTTTGGCCGAACTTGAGAAGGCCGAGACGGAACTTAACGACACCAAGGAACAAATCCAAGCCCTTTCGACCTACGCCGACCTTCGCAAAAAAGAACTCATCGAGAGCGAAATGGAAGAATTGGCCGCCAAGGAAAAGAACTTGGAAAGGGACCGGATCGAACGCTTACAAATCCAAAAAAACAAACAAAGCCAAATGTCCGACTTACGCCTTCAATACTCGGGAAACGAAGGGGACATGCTTGACCATTTCGTCGAGACCCGTAAGGATCTTATTAACCGCGTCAAATCGATTCGGCAAAACCTTGACCGGGTTAAGAAAGCCCAAACCAGGCTGGAATTGGGCGACTTTGGCGGCCAAGCCGATTTTGAGGATCTTAAAAATGAAGTCGCGGCCAAGCAAAAAGCCGTAAAGGAAAGGCGCGACAACCTCGGCCAAGAATACAAAAGCCTCGTGGGGCAAGAATACCAAGCCCGGGAAGAAATCGCCGCCACCCGAAAAAAAATGGCCGCCCTAAAGGACCAAAACGGCAACGTCCCTGCGGAGGACTGGGAACTTAGAAAGAGCTTACTTAACGATCTCGATCTGGACGAACCGCCGCCCAAGGCCGACGGCTCCAGGGAAGATTTTTTTCCCTTTCTGGGCCAGCTCGTTTCGGTAAAGCCCGAGGAAAGCCAGTGGGAAGGGGCTTTGGAAAGGGCCTTGTCCCGTTTGGCGACCTCTATTTTGGTTCCCGAACAACATTACGAAAAGGTGGTCAAATACGCCAACGAGGGCCCGGTGGGCGGGCGTTTGTCGTTTTTGAAAGTCCCGAAAGTTCCCATGAACTTTCCGGTCCCGGCCACCAAGGCCGCGGCCTCCCTTTTGGGTAAACTCGACATCAAGCCCGGGCCTTACGAAAGGGTGGTCGTCGTCGAAATACTAAGGCGTTTGAACCTACTTTGCGTCGATTCTTTGGAGGCTTTTAGGGCCAACGTGGCCGCCCTGACCCCGGAGGGCCTGGTAAAGTTTGACGGAGAGTTGCACGAAAAGGACGATCTCTTGCCCCTAAACGACGTTCGGGGCTTTCGTTTGGGCTTTGACGGCGAGCGGAAGTTGGCCGCCTTCGCCCAAATCGAGGAAAAACAGCTCGCGGAACTGGCCGCCTTGGAAACCAAGGTAAACGGTAACGCCAGCCTGGGTAAGGAACTTGACGGCCTGGCCAAAGCTTGCGAACTTATTTTGGGCTTTTCCTGGGAAGAAATCGACGCGGCCAGCCTAAACGATCGGATCCGCAACCTGGACGAAAGGATCGAGCAAATCCACAAAAAGTCGGAAAGTATCCTAAACATAAAAAACAAGATGGATTCCCTGCAACAGGAGCTTTATGACCTGACCAACCATTTGTCGAAAATAAACGCCGAGCTAAGCTACTCGAGGATTAGGACCAATGACCTTTCCGCCGAATTGAACGCCATTTTGTTCAACGAGTTTTCCCCCTTTCTAAACGAGGAAAATAGCGACAAGTTATTTAGGCATTTTTCCGGCCACGGGATCTTGACCCTCAAAAACATCAACGAGATTAAAGCCAAGGTGGGCTGGTCCCTCGATAACCTCAAAAACGAGTGGGAAAGAAGATACGCCCAAGCCGAGTCAAAACTCATAACCTCATTTAATGAATTTATTTACCGATGGCCCGGGGATTCGCTGGATTTGGAACCGAAATTGACCTACGCCCAGGATTACGTCAAGATATACGAAAATTTGGAAAAGGACGGGCTGCCCAAGGTTCAGTCGAGGTTTAAGGAACTTTTGCGCGAGCACAGCCAACAAAACGCCGCCGCCCTCTCGATCTCTTTAAGAAATGAACTCCAGTCGATAAAAAAACGCATGGACATCGTAAACGAGGGCCTGGCCGGGGTCCCATTCAACAAGGTGGCCGGCCAGGCGACTTTTTTGAACCTTAGGCTGACCGTGCGCCACGTGGAGGATCTGGACCAATTTAAGGACGATCTTAAAAAAGTCAGTTCCAACCTACATGACGAAGATCCCGCCCAGGATGAGGAGCGCTTCAAAATCCTAAAAAGGCTGGTCACCGACCTTTCCAGTTCCGACAAGGACAAGGTCAACTGGCGGGAGCGGGTTTTGGACGTCCGACGCCACGTGGAGTTTTACGGCCGGGAACTTGACGAAAGCGGCACCGAGATCGAAACCTACCGTAGCGGGGCCGGTAAATCGGGCGGGCAGCGCCAAAAGCTGGCCGCGACGTGCCTGGCCGCGGCCCTCCGTTACCAGCTGGGCGGGAAAACTTACGGTTACCCGCGTTTTGGCACCGTGGTCTTTGACGAGGCCTTTGACAAAATCGACCACGAGCTTACCATCATCGCCCTGGAGATCTTTAAAAAACTGGGCTTCCAAATGATCCTGGCCACGCCCATGAAAAACATCACCGCCGTGGAACCCTACATCGGCGGGGCCGTTTTCGTCTCCATCACCGATCGCAAACACTCAAACCTCACCTCGATCATCTACGACCCCGAACGCAAAAAACTCCAATGGCCCAATAACCGGCCCCCCGAAGCCCACTGAAGCCATCGGCCCCCCTCCCGCTTGGTCCGCTAACGGCCAAGATTCCTTTGGCCAAACGGGCCAGGGGTTTTTTCCAACCGGCCCAATTTTGGCCCATTATTTCGCCCATCCAGTCTAGGCTCCCCAAAAGGGCCAGCCCGCCTTCCCCAAAACGGCCATATGGGCCCCGTGAGCCCCTCGGACACCCCGGACCCCATCTTTGTACCCATCGGGCTTCCATGGGCCCCTCGGGGCCAATTTTGGGCGTTTACGGGGCGGTTTTTGAAGGGGGGAGAGGTCCGGTTTTGGGCGGCGGGATGGCTTGGCCGTCTGGGCTTGGCCAAAGGGGGTATTTTTTTGGCCAACTTTGGGGGCCAGAATTGGGGGCCTGGTTGGTGCCCTGAATTGGGGCCATTGGGGTTTAAGCGGTGGTCTGATTGTGGTGATTTGGCCAGCCCCAAACGGCCGCGGTGGCCTTTAGGGGCGCTTTTGGGCCTTAATGAATTTAACTTTCGTTTTTATCGTCTTTTTTTAAGCCGCGAACCAAGGCCCTAACGGCTTCGCGGCCGTGTTGGTCCAAGGCCTCAAGATCGGGCAAGATGTTCGCTACCCATTTTGGCGGCTGCCTTTGGATGGTGGGTTGGGTAT
>JAITLH010000162.1 GCA_031277995.1 Deltaproteobacteria bacterium | reverse complement strand
TGATCTTCAGCTTCAAGTCACCCACATGACCAACGCCCAGTCAGCCTTGTTGTTGACCGTATACGCGATAGCGTCACTGGTCATCGACGTGCCCGGGGGGATGATTTGCGACCGCATCGACTCGAAAATGGGGTTGATTGTCGCGCTTTTGGGGACCACGGCGGTCACGGTTTTATACGGGTTCTTCAATACCTCTTTTGCCTTTTCGGTTTTGGTATGGGCGCTCCTCGCCTTCTTAAGCATGGGGATTTATTGGCCGCTTTTCTCCAAGGTGCTCAATATAATCGGCAGTAAGACCGGCGCGGGAGGTAGAGCGGGGTCGTCTTTTGGTGTGTATTACGCGTTTAATGGTATAAGCGCCGCCCTTGTGCAAGGCGCCGGCCTGTGGCTATCCACCAGATTCGAAGATCCGGTCACGAGTTTTCGAGTGGTGGTTTTGTTTTTTGCCGGGTCAACCTTATTGGCCGCTTTATTGATCCAATTTCTTTTCGATAAAGAGCTGGCCGCCGCCGTTAAAACGACTGAACCCGAGGTTAAAGAAGTTAAGACCGAAAAACAAACCGGCCATTTAGCCGACATGGGTAAGGTCTTAAAAAACCATCTGGTCTGGATGACGATGCTCATTTGCATGATCGCTTACTGCTTGTATAGCATGATGTCTTTTTTTACCCCTTACCTTACCGCCGTCGTAGGGATTTCCCCCGAGAGCTCTGGCGTTTTCGCCATTATCCGCACTTACGTGTTTTTGCTTTTGGCTCCGGTGGGGGGCTTTCTAGCCGACAAAATTTTCAAGGGAACCGCCAAGTGGATAATGTTCGTTTATATATCCATAGCCGTATTCATTGCCGGTTTGTTTCTAATCCAAAGCGGGGCCAACGTTCTGTTAATCAGTATCTACACCCTTATCCCAGCGGTCTTATTACAGATGTCTTATCCCATCAGGTATTCCATATTCGGTGAAATAGGCGTGAGCCAAAACCAATTGGCCACCGTGACCGGGATGGCGGCGTTTATCGGGGCCTTGCCTGACTTAATTCTTGGGCCAGTCATCGGCTACTTATTGGATACGCGTGGGAACGCGGCCTACACCGTCCTGTTCGTCACGTTAATCATTATGCTACTGATTGGCAGCGTTTGCGCTTTGATCATAGTTAGAAGCAGAAAGAAAACGGCCCTCACCCAGTTGGCCGAACAAAATTGAGCGGCCCATTGCAAAGTTTTTAGGATTGTTGTCGGACCGTCGCGAGTCATTCGCAAGGTGGCTTAGCGACGGTCCCCTCAAATGAAGTTTACCCTTAAGAAAACCGGAATTATTCGAGAAATAATAACCACGCGGGTGGCTTAAGTGCTTAGCAAAGTTACGACGCCTCAAAAGGCTCTCTCAACCGTGAAAACCAACGACACGATTATGATTGGCGGATTTACCTTGTGGGGTTGTCCACTCAACTTGCTTCAAGAACTGGCCAAAACGCGAGTTCGCGGCTTAACGGCCATTTCCGAGGACACCGGTTACGCCAATATCTTTTTTTACCCAAAAAAAGCCGTGCGGTTTCTCTTCGATAACAAGCAGATAAGCAAAATTTGCGTTTCTTACATAGGCGCCAACCCTTTGATAAACGAGCTGATTCAAAAGGGAGAACTCGATTACGAATTGATCCCCCAAGGAACGCTAGCCGAACGGATTCGGGCCGGCGGTTCCGGAATAGGGGGTTTTTATACGAAAACGGGCGTTGGCACAATCGTTGAGGAGGGCAAGGAAATAAAAGTCATAAACGGCCAACGGTACTTGCTCGAAATGCCTCTTAGGGCCAACAGTTCTTTGATCAAAGCCTATATGGCCGATCATATGGGCAACGCGGTGTTTAAATACTCAGCCTTAAACTTTAACGCCCTAATGGCCATGGCCGCCGACAACGTGATATTGGAAGTGGAGAAGGTGGTGAAAAACGGTGAAATCAATCCGGAGTTGGTTCAGTTGCCAGGGGTTTTTGTCGACCACGTTGTGTCATTTTAAATGGGGTTAGTGACGGGGATTTTTGTCGACCGCGATGGGTCATTTTGGATGGGTTTAATGTCGGGGGTTTTTGTCGACCACGTAGTGTCATTTTAAATGGGTTTAATGTCGGTGGTTTTTGCCGACCGCATTGGGTCATTTTGGATGGGTTTAATGTTGGTGGTTTTGTCGACCGTGATGGGTCATTTTGGATGGTTTTAATGTCGGGGATTTTTGTCGACCGCTAAGGGTCATTTTAAATGGGGTTATTGACCGAATGGAAAGCAAGAAAATAATCGCGAAAAACATCGCCCTAATGCTTAAGGACGGTGACGTCGTGAATTTGGGGGTGGGCATCCCTACTTTGGTCAGCCAATACATCCCCGAAGGGGTGACCGTTTTACTCCATGGGGAGAACGGATGCTTGGGACAAAATACGCTTATTTCCTTGCCTCCGGAAGAGATGGAGGCTTGGGAAAGCCAAAACGGGGGAGGGGACGGCGATTGGAGCTTGGGACACAGGGATCTCATAAACGCCAGTTGCGAGTACATAACGCTGATCCCGGGCGGCTGTTGCTTTGACAGCTCGGTCGCCTTTGCCATGGCCAGGGGCGGCCATCTTGACGCGACGATTCTGGGCGCCCTTCAAGTGGACGCCGAAGGGAACCTCGCCAATTGGACGATTCCGGGAAAACGTTTAACCGGGATGGGCGGGGCGATGGATCTGGTCAATGGGGCCAAGAAAGTAATCATAGCCATGGAACATTGCTCTAAAAATAATGAATTTAAAGTTTTAACAAAATGCTCTATGCCGCTAACGGCTATTCAATGCGTAAATGTTATCGTGACAGAACTATGTATTTTAGAATGTAAATCTGGACGATTAATTGTTAAAGCTATGGCCCCAGGCTTAAAAAAAGAAGAATTGGAATCAAAAACCGAAGCCAAACTTGTCTTTCCAGATATTATTCCAGAGATGGAAATTTCTGATCTTTAAAAAGAAATCTTTATTTAAAACCATCAATATTTTATAAGTAAAATCATAATTTATGATATTATTTATAGTAAATGAAGATTAGAAGGCTTCAATTATGATATTTAATTTGTTTGTCAGTTTTATAAACAAATTGATAAAGATCGGTGACTTTCTTTGGGGTTTTCCGATGATCATAATTTTGATCATCGTCTCTATTATGTATACTATTGGTACGAAAGGATTTCAATTTACATATTTTTTCCATTGCATGAAATATACTTTCGGAACGCGAATCCGAAAAGGATCCAATCGCTCCAGCGGTAAGGGAATCTCTCCCTTCCGAGCTTTATGCATGGCCCTGTGCACCACGTTGGGAGTGGGCAATATCGCCGGGGTCTGCGTTTCTTTGGCCCTAGGCGGTCCGGGAGCGGTGGTTTGGATTTGGGTGGCTGGCTTTTTAGGCATGATTATCAAATATGGCGAAATTACCTTGGGGGTAAAATACCGAGAAATCAACCCGGAAACCGGAATGTATCGCGGCGGCATAATGTGGTATGTCGGCAAAGGCCTAAGTCGCAAATGGAAATGGATTGGCGTGTTATACGCGGCCTTTTATGTCGTGGTCATAATTAACGCCCCGGCCGTCCAAGTCAATACCATGGCCTCCGCGGCCAGCTCCTACTTCAAGATTCCCCCGTTATTGATTGGGGTGACCATGGCGGCCTTGATCGCCTTGGTTCTCATCGGGGGCTTAAGGCGCGTCAGCGTTTTCGCGGAAAAAATTGTCATGGTTATGTCTTTTTTGTATTTTTTGGTCACGATTGTCGTTTTGATTCTTTATCTGCCCGAAATACCAAGGGCTTTTGGTTTGATTTTTAAATACGCCTTTACCGACGCCAAGGCCATTGTCGGGGGATTCGGGGGCGCGAGCGTGGCCATGGCCTTTAGGCACGGATTGGCCAGGGGATTTTATTCCAATGGCGCGGGCTCCGGGGACGCTCCTTTCGCCCACTCTTCCAGCGACGTGGATCACCCGGTCAAACAAGGGCTTTGGGGGATAAGCGAGGTAGTGGTGGACACGCTTGTTTGTACCATTTCCGCTCTCATAGTCCTGGTGACGGGCGTCTGGACCAGCCAAGGCATCGGGGTAAACCTATTCATTACGGCGGTCTCCGCGGCCTTCGATAGCCAGTTCTTCGCGAATGTCTTCGTGATAATAATCGTTTTTTTCTTCGCCTTTTCCACGGCCGTAATGTGCGCGTATTATGGTGAGATTTGCCTAAATTATTTTACAAAAAATAAAATAATTACTAATTTTTATAGATGCTTAATTTGTTTGGCGATAATACTTTCAACCAATACAGTTTTTGTTTCCAGAGTAGATCTACTTTGGAGACTAGGTGATTTTAACGTAGCAATATGTATGATATTAAGCCTAATGAGTTTGGTTCTCCTTCGTAAAGAAGTATACGCCGCGACCGAAGAATATAAACAAAATTTTAAAAAATCGCTAAAAAATGTTCAAAACAAGAAAGGCGTCAAGCCTTCAGAAAAATTTTTGTTCTCTGAAAATATATTTTAATAAAATATATTGATTCTAATTTGCCCTATTTTATAAGTTGATATTTATAAAATAGGCGTTAACAAAACATGACTAATAGTCATGATTCCTTATTTAGGAAAGGAAACTAAAAAAATGAGACCTTATGTTGTCGTTGAATGGAACGATACAGAAAGCGACGTTCATGGATGGCTGTGCGTACACAATTTG
>JAITLH010000156.1 GCA_031277995.1 Deltaproteobacteria bacterium | reverse complement strand
CCGTGGCTAAACCGTAAAAACAAGCCATGGAAGCCTGGGGTTAAACCATGAACGAAATCTGGCCATGGTTTAAAAGGCGATAACGGCCCGTGGCTAAACCGCGAAAAATTTCTAGTCATGTTTTGCCGTTAAAGTTTAAAATATTTTTTTTATTTTAAATAATAACTTGTGTATATGTTTTTAGTTAATTTTTATTAATTTTAATGGCGTAATGCCATTGTATAATCTTTTATGAGGTATTTTATTGTCTTTACTTCCATTAGTTAATAGTATCGGTAACAGATATAATGTTTCAAAAGATTTTCAGTTGGGTGTTAATCTTTTAACAAAGGATTTTAATGGTGAAAATATAGCTGAAGCCGTTTCTTTATTTATTAAAAGCGCCAATTCTGGAGATCCTGCCTCACAATGGATCTCTAGCCGGATGTTGATTCTTGGTGTTGGGGAGGAACAAAACCAGAGTCAGTCCCTGAAATTTCTCAAAACGGCCGCTAAACAGGGTATCTACGAAGCCCAGTACGATTTAGGGGTCTGCCATTTGTTACGCAAAATTGATCTGCCAGACATTAGCAGAAGGTTAGATGATCACTGGGATGAGTATCCCAATCTTTATTTAACGCGCGTTGACCGTTGGCGTGGACTGCGACCAGATTTAGTTCCATTCCTAGTACCCCCTTACGGCAGCAGGGTCCCCCCCCACCTAACGAAAAAAGCGCTCCAAAACCTTGCTGAGTCAGTTTGCGAATCTTCTCTAGCCGTTGTCCCTTTTGATCCAATAATGGTACCAATTAGAAAGGTTAATGCCTTTCGGGTTCCCAGTTTCGAAAGAGCCCACTTTCTTTACCGTAAGGCTCTTTATAATGACATTTTTTTGAATTTGGAAACGGGGATAAATTTTCTTCAAAGCGCCGCCGAAGGCGGCTTAGCGGCCGCCAATACTCTTTTGGGAAATTATCTATTTTTTTACGAAAGAAAAAAGAGTGAAGCCCTTTCCTTTCTTCAAAAAGCCGCGGAAGTCGATGAACCGGAAGCCCTGCTGACCTTTGGTCATTTCTATACCGATAATAGATATTTGGGTAAAGACTTAACCAAGGCCCTATCCTATTTCGACCGCGCCGCCGAAATTGGCGACGCCGAAGGCATAGTTGGAAAAATAGCCATCGAAATAGACTTATATGGCGCGCCTAAAGACATGAAAAAAAGCATCCAAGCTCTCTGCGCCCTGGCTTCTTTAGGCTGGCCTTATCCCACCAATATGCTGAGTCATATAAAGCAATTAACAGCGCGGATGAAAACAAACATAGGGAAGCGTTAAATTTTAAGGCGCGCCCGAACTCGCCCTTTCCCCGGGCCTTTTCCGTTCTCGCCATCCCTGGCCCGGGGGTAAGCTTGGGGTAACCTTCCCGTTTCGTCAATCGTTCACGGTTAGGCCCCCTTTTCGCGCCAAACTGGGCCATGAGACCAGCTGGCCCCGCCCCTGGCCGAAGGGGGGTTTTTCGCTAAAAAAACCAAAACGTAAGCCTCTTTTTACGCTTATGTTTTGGTTTTTTTTTTACTAAATTTCGTTGACGTTATCGTCATGTCATGACCCGTTTATGATCTGATATTATTAAAATAAATTTTTAATTGGCTATTTAGGTATTTAATATAAGGTCTCGGATAACCTAAAGTCAGTTAAAAAATTCTATCTAAATGATTATAGTAGAAATATTTAATTAAATATTTTTATTTTTCCCAAGTCTAGGGTTTATTAAACACCTTTGGTTTTTCTAAAATCGCCCATTAATCCAACGACCGATTCGTCGCAAATTCCTGGTTAACTTAAAAAAATCACCGCTTCTGACGTCCCGAACCCACGGATATTTTTTTTGGCCGTTACCTGGGCCAAATTAACTCGCCTTGGGGTTTTAATCATCAGGCCATGGCCATTGACCTTTTACCCTTACGGGGCTATCAGCTTTCCCGCAATGGTTTATTTTGTTAGTATGTTTACTTAAACGCTTAAATATATCTTTACCCTTTTCCCTTAGTCCCTAAAAAAATCCATCATCGAAAACATTGGCCAAAAAACCTTCGTTTTTTCCTCCCTTCCCCCATTAGGACCGATCCCCCGGCCCGCCAAGGCGCCGTTAAGCTTACCGGTTCACGCTTTCCCACTTTCGGGTCACTTCCAGACAACCAAGCGCCTCCCCCCATGGGGCCTCCCAGAAAAACCGCTTAAGGCGCTTTCATGATGTCCGAGAGCCGCGAAAACTAGGGCTTGGGCTAAGGCCCTGGGCCCGGCCCTGGCCCAGGGGTTTTAGGGCCCGGGCTAGGCCGGGTGTGGGTTGGGAGAAAGGCCGGTAAGAAAAAAGTTTGGGGTTTTCTTTAATATTATTAGATAATTATTACAAGGTTATTGCCCAAACGTTGACCGGTAGGCTATAATGTATAGATCATTTTTTCATGAGGAGGTCTCATGTCCGAACCCTTGGAGATTAAGAAGTTGGAGCCGGATTTTGATAAGTCCGGCGGGCTGATCCCGGCCGTGGCCCAGGACGCCAATACCGGCGAAATCCTGATGCTGGCCTATATGAACCGCGACTCTTACCAAAAAACTTTGGAGACCGGCCAGGTCCATTACTGGAGCCGTTCGCGTAAAGAGCTTTGGCATAAAGGCGGCGGGTCGGGTCACGTCCAGATCGTCAAAGAAATTTATCTCGATTGCGATTATGACGCCATCGTCGTAAAGATCGACCAGGTGGGCGGCGTGGCCTGCCATACGGGAAAAAGATCCTGCTTCCACTACAAGCACGTTTCGGGGAACGATTATGAAGTCCTCCGATAAACCCATGGAACTCCATCCGCCCAAAGGCGTCCTGAAGCTGGGCCTACCCAAAGGCTCATTGGAACAATACACCCTTGGTTTGTTCGCCCGTTCCGGTTGGCGCGTCAACATTGGCTCCAGGAATTACTTTCCCGGCATCGACGATCCCGAGATCGAGTGCACTTTGTCAAGATCCCAGGAAATGAGCCGTTACGTTGAGCAGGGCGTTTTGGACTGCGGTTTGGCCGGAAAAGATTGGCGTTTGGAAAACCGAAGCCAGGTTGAAGTGGTAGCCGATCTGATCTATTCCAAGGCCACTCCCTCGACGGCCAAATGGGTTTTGGCCGTGGCCGGGGACGGGCCTTATCGCTCGGCCAAGGATTTGGAAGGAAAAACCGTGGCCACCGAACTTCCCGGGGTAACCAAACGTTGGTTTGAGGATCGGGGGATCAAGGTTAACGTGGAATTTTCCTGGGGCGCCACCGAGGCCAAGGTGGTTTCCGGTTTGGCTGACGCCATCGTGGAAGTGACCGAAACCGGCAGCACCATCAAGGCCCACGGCCTTAAGATCATCGACGAGCTCTTAGTCACCCACACCGAACTAATCGCCAACGCCAAATCACTGACCGATCCCTTCAAAAAAGCCAAGATCGATCAGTTGGCCTTATTGTTAAAGGGCGCCCTTGACGCCGAAGGTTTGGTGGGCCTAAAAATGAACGTCCGGGAAGAGGACGTCGAAAACGTGGTCAGGATCCTGCCCAGCCTAAACGCCCCCACGGTCGCCCATCTCTACAAAAGTTCTTGGCTAAGCGTGGAAACCGTGGTTTCCTCCAAAGTCGTCAGGGAACTGATTCCCCTTTTGATCGAAAACAAGGCCGAGGGCATTATCGAGTATCCGCTAAACAAAGTTATTTAAACGATAACTTTAGTTTTTAAGCACTTTAAGACTTTATTTTTAAACCCTAAGTCTTTTGTTTAAGCGTTTTTATTTAATAAAAATATTCTTGGACCATTGCTTATCTGGCTAAATGCTCTTAGATAACTTTGTTTTGTCAAGATTGTTTAATCTAGTTAGTACCCTCTCCTCAAGTTTTAGCCCTAAAAGCGTCGCCCGTTAGCCCGTTAATAACCATTAAATATATAATTTGTCCGATCGGCCGTTAAGCCAGGGCCTTGGCGGCTCGATCGTTTTAGCCTGGGAAACGGATTAAAAAAATCCCTTGCCCTTATTGGAGGTATCCCCACATGAGAGGCCATTTTTTCTTGATACCGAGTCTTTTCTTACTGGGCTTGGTCGGATTGATTGGCTGTTCCGGCGGAAAAAGCGTCGGACCCACCTCCGCCACCCCGGAACAACAAATGGGGGCCCACATCAATCTTGGCAGAATATTGTTGCTCCAAAAAGATTTGGCCGGAGCCCTAAGCGAACTGTCCAAGGCCGAACAAATCGATCCGGAAAACTTGGATGTCTTAACCTATTTGGGTTTGACTTATTATTCTCGCCAGGATTACGATAAAGCCATAGAATATTACTCCAGGGCCTTGGCCAAGGATTCCACCAAGACGGAAATCCACAATAACCTGGGTCTGGTTTACATGGATCTTAAGCAATTTGACCAAGCCAAAAGCGAATTTGAGTATTGCTTAAAAGACACGACTTACTCCAGGCCTTGGTTACCGCAGTTCAATTTGGGAACCATCGAACAGATCCAAGGCAACTTCACCGAGGCCGAGGCCATTTATCGGAACATATTGACCTTGAGCCCCCAGTACGCCCCCCCGTACTATAGGTTAGCCCAGCTGTTTTTTAACCGCGGCGAAACCACGGAAACGATCGATTATTTATTGAACGCCGTTAAGCTCGATCCCAGCTATGCCGACGCCTATTACCTTTTGGGCGAGGCCTATGAGAAAGCCGGCAAAAAAGACGAAGCCGCCGAGGCCTACGGCCAGGTGGTCCTTTTGTCGCCAAACACCCCCAGGGCCATTGAGGCCCAAAGAAAAGCCAGAAAAGTTCTTGGTTTTGAGTGACAGCCATGGATAGATTTCAAATCCACATGGCCCAACGGGCCCTCTCGGTTACCCCCTTTATGGTCATGGAGGTCATGGACGCCGCCCAACGCCTGGAAAGGGCCGGCCGAAACGTGATCCACATGGAGGTCGGGGAGCCTGATTTTAGAACTCCCCGGGTCATCGTTGAGGCCATGGAAAAAGCCCTGACCACCGGGGCCTTCAAATACGGCCACTCCCAGGGCGACCCCGAACTTAGGGAGTCGCTTAGCTGGCATTATAAGGAACGCTACGGGGTGGACATTGACCCGGACAGGTTTTTGATTTGTCCAGGGACTTCCCCCGGCTTGCTCCTTTTGTTTGGGGCCCTTTTGGAGGCGGGCGACGCGGTTTTGATGTCTGACCCGGCTTACTGCTGTTACCCGAATTTGGTCAAATTTTTTGGGGGGCGGGTGGTTTTTTCCCCGGTCAACGAATCCGAGGGCTTTAGGCTCAATCCGGACGAGGTCAAGAAAAAACTTAATTCGTCAATCAAGGCCATCTTGATAAATTCTCCGGCCAATCCCACCGGGGCCGTTTTGGGCCCGGATTACCTAAAAGGCTTGGCCAATCTCGATAGGCTAATAATCTCCGACGAGATCTACCATGGCCTAAGTTACCTTGACGAGCGGGATCACACCATTTTGGAATATACCGATCAAGCCGTGGTGGTTGGCGGTTTTTCCAAGGCCTTTGCCATGACCGGCTGGCGGGTGGGTTACCTAATCCTTCCCCCCGACATGGTAAGATCCTTACTTTCCATGTCCCAAAACTTTGTCATCTCCACCAACGCCGCCGCCCAAAAGGCCGCCTCGGTGGCCTTAAGACAGGCCTGGCCCGAGGTTTTGAAAATGCGCTCCGTTTACGATCGCCGCAGAAAAGTCCTAATCGAGGGGCTAAGGGCCCTGGGCCTTGGGCTTATGAGCGATCCCGCCGGGGCTTTTTACGTCCTGGCCAGGGCCGATCACCTTAACCCGGATTCCAAGAGTTTGGTTTTTGAAATCTTAAACGAGGTTGCCGTGGGCCTCACCCCGGGAATCGAGTTTGGATCCGGCGCCGAAGGCTTTTTGCGTTTTTCCTACGCCACGAGCGAGGCGAACATCCTTGAGGGCCTAAACCGCCTTTCCGATTTCATTTCGGCCAGGGACCCAAAAGTGGCCGCCACCAAGGGCGCTTGATGGCCCGCCCAAAACCCCAAGTCTCGCCCCCGGCCCACCGGGCCGAGTTTGTAACCTCAGCTACCGAGATAACCCAGTTTCCCCCGCCCCTTGGCCTGGAAGTTATCATGATGGGCCGCTCCAATTGCGGCAAGTCTTCCCTGATTAACCGCTGGCTGGGACGAAAGGGCCTGGCCAAAACCTCGTCCACGCCTGGGCGCACCAGGCTTTTAAATTTCTTTTCGGTCACCTGGACCCCAAGTTCCGACCCCATGACCGTGGTCGATCTCCCCGGTTACGGTTACGCCGCCGCCCCCAAGGCCATGGTCAAGAGCTGGCAAAACATGATCGGCGACTACCTGTCCGCCGCCCGGCCCAACCGCCTAGGCTTTCTCCTTCTGGACGTCAGGAGATCGGCCCAAAAAGAAGAAAAAGATCTGGCCCGCTGGCTAACCGACCTAAACATCCCCTTTCAAGTCGTCGCCACCAAAGCCGACAAACTCTCCCTCAGCCGAGTCAAAGCCGCCCTTTCCGCCCTGGCCCAACAACTGGGCGGCTTCGCTCACCCCCTGGCCTTTTCCGCCCTAAACGGCCAAGGCCGAGAACACCTCATCGCCCTCGTCAAAGCCCGCCAAGAACTTATCCAGCCAAGCGACTCTGAATTAGCTCCCCCATCGGATCCAACCCCAGAGCCGACCTTAGATCCAACCCCAGACCAAGCCGACTAAACCCGCCCAATCAACCATTCCAAGCAATCTCGCCAGATCACCCAAGCACTTTAAAATTGCTTTTCAGCTCCGGTCTGGACCGACGCGGTTAACCCAGGCTCTAAAAAAACCTCTGTGTTTGTAAAAATCCGTGTCGATTCACGCTAAAAACGATCCCGAGGGAAGCTGGCAGATCAAGCGTTCCCAAGATCCAAAAACCGACTTCACCCCCCCATTGGAAAATGGCCCGTAACCAGTCAAATTCGGCCCTGAGAGCTCATGCGTGGCAGAATCTGGGTTATAAACTATGGGTCACCGGTCACAAGAGCCCTGAGGTCCCAAAATGGGCGTTTAAACGCGCGGTCGGAAAATTGTCTGATTAGGCCGAGAAACTCCGCAAAAACC
>JAITLH010000132.1 GCA_031277995.1 Deltaproteobacteria bacterium | reverse complement strand
ACGTTCGCGCCACAAAGTATAAAGTATTGGTCATGAAGGCCGCGCCGAATAACCATAGCTACGATAGCTGGTTTTTTGGCGCGGCTTTTTTTGTTTTTAATAACCCGTGGGAGGTTTTTTATGGGTTCCAGATTAGCCAACCTTAGGACAAGTCTCGTTTTTTTTCTGGCGTCGGTCTTCGTTTTACCGCTTCTTTGGGGGTTTTCCGCGTCCTCCCAGGCCGCGGTTTCCTACCCCTTAACCTTTACCGATCTGGCCGGGCGCGAGGTCACGATCGAAAAAGCCCCCGAGCGAATCATCGTGGCCCAATATATCGTCAATTACATGATGGTGGGCGGCGCCGGAAGTTTGTCCAAGGTCGTGGGCATGACCTTTGACGGCTGGCAGGATACCCGCTTGGGCGAGTACGCGGTTTTTACCCAGTCTTTCCCCAAACTAAAAGAAATTCCCAGTATCGGCGGCTACCACGATTCGGTCCTGGACGCCGAAAAAATCATCGCCCTTAAGCCCGATTTGGTCCTAATCGACAATTCCCAGTTTACGGCCAACGACCAAAGGGTTCAGGTTTTTGAAAATTCCGGCATCAAGGTCGTGGTTTTGGATTACCACTCGATGAAAATCGAAACCCATTGCAAAAGTACCCAAATACTGGGAGATTTATTGGGCCGCGAGGAAGTGGCCAAGCGCCAAATCGATACCTACACCAAGGCCATCGAAGAGCTTCACTCCAAACTAAAAACCGTCGAGGGCCAACGGCCCCAGCCCCGGGTCTACGTTGAACTGGGTAACAAAGGCGTCAACGAAAACGGCAATAGCTACAATAACAAAGTCCTTTGGGGCGCCATCGTGAGTTCCTTGGGCGGGGACAATCTGGCCAAAAACATGGAACAGCCTTACGCGCCCTTGGACAATGAGTTTATCCTCGCTTCCGATCCCCAAATAATCTTCGTTGGTGGCAGCATCTGGAGCGGCTCCGAAGGCGACCAAATGCGCATGGGCTTTACCGTTGACGAAAAAACCGCCCTGGAGCGCTTAAAGGGCTTTGCCAAAAGGCCGGCCTGGGCCCATCTCACGGCCGTGAAAGACGGGCAAATCTACGCCGTGGACCACGGGAGCCTAAGAAACATGGGCGACTATGTCTTTAGCCAATTTATCGCCAAGGTCATGTACCCCGATCTCTTCCCAAACCTTCGCCCCGAGGAAAACATAAATAGCTATTTCAAAGACTATCTGCCGGAACTCAAATACACGGGCGTTTTTATGCTGGGGCCCTTGGGCACCCAGGCCATCTCCAACTAACCCCAAAAAAAACCCAAACCAAGTCCCAAGCCCCGGGGCTTGGGGCATGGCCTCTGGTCGATTTTTGACCCCCCCGCGGTCCCTCCCGGGCCGCCGGGGGGTCCTGGCCCAAAAAATTCGCGAATTCGCGGGCGAACTTCATCGCCCGCATAAAGGCGCCCATTCATGGCCGAAGTATCAACGGGCAAAGTTTCAACGGGCAAAGTTTCAGCGGGCAAAATTTCCACGGGCTTCGAATATTACCAAGGCTTAAACGCCCGAAGAAAAGCTTTGACCCTGGTCATGTTCCTTTTGACTTTGTTACTGGCCGCGACCGATCTCTTGATTGGCTCGTCGGGCCTAAGGGCCCTGGACGTTTGGGGCATCCTCCTTGAAGGCCCCAAAGGCCAGTCCCCGGCCACGTACATTATTTGGGAACTACGGCTCCCCATGACCTTGACTTGCGTTTTCGTGGGCGGCTCCTTAAGCCTGGCCGGTCTCCAGATTCAAAACATCACCAATAACATTTTGGCCAGTCCCTACACTTTGGGGATCACGGCCGGGGCCAGCTTTGGGGCGGCCATAGCCGTGACCTTTGGTTTTACCATGCTGGGGAGACTTTGGCTGGGCACGGTCACGTTGGCCCTGGTTTTGGCGCTTTCCATTTCCCTAATCATTTACCAGCTGGGAAGGCTAAGGGGCCTTTCCCCCGGAACGCTAATACTTTCCGGCATCATCATGAACTTTTTTTTCCAGGCCCTGCAGCAATATTTGCAATACCGGGCCTCCCCGGAAATCGCCCAGATCATCGCCGGCTGGACCTTTGGGAACCTGGCCCGCTCCACCTGGGTGTGCGTTTTTACCAACCTTACTTTACTCGCTTTGGGCGTAATCATTCTCTCTGGCTGGGCTTGGAAACTTACCGCCCTAACCATCGGCGAGGAAAGGGCCCTTAGCCTGGGCGTAAACGTCTCGCGCCTTAGGCTCCAGGTTTTTCTCCTAAGCGCCTTTATGGTAGCCGGGGCCGTGGGTTTTATCGGGACCGTGGCCTTCGTGGGCCTGGTCGCGCCCCACTGCGCCAAACTCATCATGGGAGACGATCAACGTTACCTTCAGCCCTCGGCCACGCTTTTGGGGGCCATGCTCCTTTTGGCCGCCTCGATCGTGGCCAAACTTCTCTCCAGCGGCTCGATGCTGCCGGTGGGCATAATAACCTCCATTGTCGGGGTGCCTTTTCTCTTCGCCCTTTTGATGAAAACCGGTCGCTAAAATCGCCCCCGCTTTTGGCCCAAAACTTTGGCCCAAAACCGGGCGGCCAAAACTTGGCGGGCAAAACTGGGCGGCCAAATCTGGGCGGCCAAATCTGGGGGGCCTGGGGAAAATTACGATAGGTGAATAACCATGGCCGATTTGGAGATCTCAAATTTAAGCTTTAGCTTTGGGGCGAATAAACCCCTGGTCATCGACGACATTTGCGCGGTATTTAAGGGCGGCGAGATAACCGCGGTCATCGGGAGAAACGGCGGGGGCAAAACCACGCTCTTAAAGTCCATCGCCAGGCTCCTTAAGGCCTCGGGAAAGGTTAGCCTGACCGCGCCCAACGGGAAAAAGTTATCCAAAAGCGACATCGCTTACGTGCCGCAGCTCTCCCAAGTAAACAGCAAACTCACCGTTTTCGAGATGGTCCTTTTGGGTTTGGTATCCGACCTTAAATGGCGAGTCTCCCCGGAGCAGTCCCAGAGGGTGGAGGCGGTTTTGGCCGAGCTTAGCCTAACGGAACTAGCCAGATACCCCTTGTCGGGCCTAAGCGGCGGGCAAAAGCAATTGGTGTTTTTGGCCCAGGCCTTCGTTTCCAGGCCCAAGGCC
>JAITLH010000121.1 GCA_031277995.1 Deltaproteobacteria bacterium | reverse complement strand
TAACCCCGACAGGCTGGTTTTAACCCGGCCATGATGATACGATCGGGTAGGTTCCCAATCGCCCTTCAAACGGCCAAGAAGGGGTCTAGAAGCCCCTCTAAGCCCTTGACCCAGACCTAAGTCTTTAGGCCCACCCGGGCCGCGAAAGGCCCCTAAAGGCGTCTATCGCGTCTTTTGGATCTTCTGGGATCTCTGGGGATCTTGGGTATCTTCTGGGATCTCTGGGGATCTTGGGGATCTCTTGGTACCTTGGGGCTTTTTGGCTTTTCTTGGGCCAGTCCATTTTGGGAACCTGAAAACGAAAAATTAAACCAGTTTCCGGGCCAAGTTAGAATAAGGCTTTTTGAGGTTTGAATGGCTTCCAACCGCCATATGACCATCGGTACGGCCGGTCACGTTGACCACGGCAAAACCGCTTTGGTCAAAGCCATGACCGGCATTGACACCGACCGCCTGGTCGAGGAAAAAAGGCGGGGTATCACCATTGAAAACGGTTTTGCCCATCTAAACTTCCCCGACGGCCTGGTGGCCGGTATCATCGACGTTCCGGGCCATGAGCGTTTCGTTCGTCACATGCTGGCCGGTTCCGGGGGAATCGACATCGCCCTTTTGGTCGTCGCGGCCGACGATGGGGTCATGCCCCAAACCAGGGAACACCTGGACATTCTAAAGCTTTTAAATATCAAGACCGGCGTCGTGGCCTTGACCAAATGCGATCTTATCTCGGACCCGGAGTGGTTAGAGCTAATTGTCGAAGACATCAGGGCTTTAACCGACGGGGCCTTTCAAAACGAACTGGCCATAGTCCCGGTTTCCGCCCAAACCAACCAGGGGCTTAAAGAGTTAACCGACGAGCTCCACAAGGCCCTTTTGACCTCCGTTCCCCGTCCGGTGGGGCCATCTTTTAGGCTCCCCTTGGATCGGGTTTTTACCATGGGCGGCTTTGGGACCGTCGTCACCGGTACTCTATTGGACGGTCAAATCAAAACCGGGGATCAGGTCCGGGCCTACCCGGAGGCGCTCGAAAGCCGGGTCAAACAAATCCAAGTCTACGGAAAAACCACGGACTCGGCTTACCCGGGGCAGAGAGTGGCCTTGAATTTGGCCGCCTTAAAAAAAACCGATTTGAACCGCGGGGACGTCCTGGCCACGCCGGGCAGTTTAAACGCCACGTTTATGTTGGACGCCCACCTTAGCGTATTGCCCAATTCCCCGTTTTCCTTAAAAAATAACGGGCTGGTCCAACTCCATCTGGCCGCGAGGGAAGTTACGGCCAAGGTCGTTTTGATGAAATCGGAGCGGTTAACGGCCGGGGAAAGCGACTACGCCCAGTTTCGTTTGACCGTTCCGGTGGTGGCCCGCCGAGGGGATAGGCTGGTTATCCGATTACCCTCCCCGGCCATTACCATTGGCGGGGGCGAGATCCTAGACGCCTTTCCCCAAAAGCATCGGCGTCACAAACCAAACGTCATCGACCAGTACCAGACCAAAGAAACCGGCAGCCTCAAGCAAAGGGTCGAACTGGCCATAATCGAAAGGCCCGGCACCTTTGCCACCCTGCCCCAATTGGTCCTTAGGGCCGATTTGGGGCCCAAAGCCAGGGCCGAGGCCAATAAATTAGCCGACCAGGGCTTGGTTATCGCTTTAACCAAAGACGTTTATATCCATAAGACGGAAATTAACTCATTAACGCAAAAACTTAAAAATTTACTAACAAATTACCACAAAACAAACCCTTACAACCAAGGGCTTTCCACCGGGGAGTTACGGGAAAAACTGGCCCCCAAGGCCTCGCCCTCGGCCTGGGAGGGCTTGCAAAACCACTGGAAGGGCCAGAACGTCATCGCCCAGGAAGGCGGTTTTACCCGTCTTAATTCCTTTGAGCCCCTAGTTGACGAAACGGAAAACCAGTACCTCGAATTACTCGAGCGCGATTACCTGGAGTTTGGTCTCAAACCCCTGGCCACCTCCACGGTTCAGCCCACCGATGACCCGGATCGAAACCGTCGCCGCAAAGCCGCTTTCGCCACTTTGGTTCGCGCCGGTAAGTTGATCCCCTTGGATAACCTTTACCACATTCACTTCCAGGCCTATGAACAAGCCTGGGGGTATTTTAAGGCCCTGGCCAAAAACGGACCCGTGGAACTTGGGTCTTTCCGGGACGCCTTAAACACTTCCCGGAAAATCGCCTTCGCGATTTTGGAGAGTTTCGAAAACCGGGCCTTGGCCGTCAAATCCGGAGCCGGCCGCCTGCCCCAGGCCATCGATTCCTTGGCCAGTCGCCTGGGCCTCAAACCGTCGCCCCCGGACCCAAAAGCCGCCCCCGGGCCCAACGATTCTTTGGGCCAAACAAGCCCTCTTAGCGACAATGCCAGCCCCAAGGAAGGACCAAGTAAATGCCCCAAAGCCTAATGTCTTTTTGCCCAACCGGCGGCTGCGGGGCCAAAGTAGATCCGGCGCTTTTATCCAAGTTTCTGACCCTTTTGCCCCAAAACAAAGGCGACAAGCTTTTGGTTGGCTTCGATACCTCCGACGACGCCGCCGTTTGGCAGCTTAACCCGGAGACGGCCATCATCAGTACCGTGGACTTTTTTCCCCCCATGGTCAACGACGCCCGGCTTTTTGGCCAAATAGCCGCCACCAACGCCCTAAGCGACGTTTACGCCATGGGCGCTCGGCCCATCATGGCCCTTAACCTGGTTTGCTATCCCCAAAAAATGGACCCCCAAACCATGGCCGAGATTCTTTCTGGCGGGGCCCAGGTGATTGCCGAGGCCGGGGCTTTTTTGGGCGGCGGGCATTCGATTTACGATCCCGAACCCAAATACGGCTTGGCCGTGACGGGCTTGGCCCACCCGGACAAAATCCGGCGCAACAATACCGTCCAAATCGGCGACGCCATCATCTTAACCAAAGCCCTGGGCGTGGGCCTAATCTTAAGCGCCCACCGGGTCGAGGCGGCCTCCCCAGACCATTACGACGCGGCCGTAACTTCCATGACCCGCCCAAACCGCGAAGCCGCCCAAGCCCTGGACGATTTTCCCGTAAGCGCCGTAACCGACATTACCGGTTTTGGCCTCCTTGGCCATCTAAGCGAGATGGCCGGGGACCATCACGCCATCTGCCTAAATTTTGACTCCCTGCCCCTTTTACCCGGGGCCCTAACCTACGCCCAAGAGTTTTTCGCCACCGCCCTGGGCCAACGAAATCGCAACAACCTGGCCCACCGGGTAGACCTCCAAGGCCTGGACCCGGCCCAAGAAGAAATTCTCTTTGACCCCCAGACCTCCGGGGGCCTGGCCATCTCCATCCCGGCCCACCGGGCCATGGCCCTAGTCGAGGCCTTGAAAATTAACGACCCCCAGTCCGCCATCATTGGCCAAGTCGAAGGACGCCGTCCCAATGACCCGGCCGTGATCGCGCTTTAGAATCGCGCTTTTGCGCTTTAAGCTAAGTGGTCAGAATGCTTACCCAAGTCGCCTTTCGGGGGTCCCCAGTGATCCAGCCCGATTGCGCTTTAATCGCGCTTTTGCGCTTTGGGCTAAGTGGGCCGAATGCTTGCCCAAGTCGCCTTTCTGGGTCCCTAGTGATCCGGCCCCATTGCGCTTTAATCGCGCTTTTGCGCTTTAGGCTAAGTGGGCCGAATGCTTGACTAAGTTGTCTTTGGGGATCCCTAGCGAGCCGGCCCGATCGCGCTTTAATCGCGCTTTTGCGCTTTGGGCTAAGTGGGCCGAATACT
>JAITLH010000118.1 GCA_031277995.1 Deltaproteobacteria bacterium | reverse complement strand
GCCTAGCTCGCCGGGTCATGATCCTTGCTTGGAGCCTCGGGCCCTTTCGCGCTTTGGGTTGCGCTTTAGAAACTGGGCCTTTCGCGCCTTTATTACGCTGATTGCCCTTAGAAACTGGTCCTTTCGCGCTTTTATCGCGCTGATTGCCCCTTAAAAACTGGGCCTTTCGCGCTTTGGGTTGCGCTTTGGGCACTAAATGGACAGCTATTCTTTTGGTGAGGGGTTTTTTGGGGATTAATCGAGCAAACGCAAATGGACAGGGAGGCAAAAATTCCGGCCACGCTGACGGGGCGTTTTGGGGTGGAGGTGGCCAAGGGTGATTGGGCGATTGTAAGATGACTTATCAGGAGAGAATAGCCAAAGAAAGGCTGGCCATGGCCAGTAGGAGGATGATAATAAGTCCCGAGGGCTTGCCTTTGGCCATGTCCTTGGCGGGAGCCGGGGCTAGGTTTTCGGGCTTTTTTATAGACATGGTCATTATTTATTTGGCCATTGGGATGATATATAATATTTTTTCCTCGTCGGGTTTTTCTAGCCAGTCGGCCTATTCCATCTCGAGCCTCATCGCTTTTGTCATTTTTAACGGCTACTTTATTTACTTTGAATTGGCCTGGAAGGGCCGGACCCCGGGCAAGGCCTTAAGCGGCACCATGGTGGTTAACCGCCATGGCGGGGAGCTCACCCCCACGGCCATCGTGGCCAGAAACCTGACCCGGCAGCTGGAATTCTACATCCCTTTGTATTTTTTGGTTTCCATTCCCTTTGGGTTTTTAAGTGGCGATTATTCGGCGATTTTATTTGCCTGGATCTTGGTCGTTTCACTTTTGCCCCTTTTCAGTAAAGATCGTTTGAGGCTGGGGGATTACATCGGCGGCACCTTGGTCATCATGAAACCCAAACAGGTTTTGTCCGAGGATCTTAGTAAGGCCAGCCAAAAAACCACCCAAACCTTTAGCTTCACCCCGGAGCAATTGGCCATCTACGGCTATCTGGAATTGAGGATTTTGGAAGATTTCATCCGCCGGGCCGACGAGCTACCCATGCCCAAGGGCACCAATTTAAACGGCCTAAACGTGGTGGCCCACAAAATCAAAACCCGCCTGGGCTATGCCGAGCCCATCCCCCCGGGCCAGGAACGCCGTTTTCTAAACGATTTCTACACCGCCCAAAGGGGCGTATTGGAGCGGGCCCTACTTTTTGGCCAACAAAAATGGAACCAATACCTGGGTTACATCTCCGTTTCGGCCGCCGCGGCCGGCCAGTTGCCGCCCTCAAAAATGGGCCTCCCAGCCCCTTGGCCGGGGCCTTTTCCGCCCGCGCCCCCGGGCCCATGGGGTAGGCCGCCCCAGTGGGCGTCGCGTGGCCCAAGACCGGGGCCGCCACCCAAAAAACGCGGGTTTTGGTAAAGCCCATTGGCTTTGAGGCCAAGCGGGACTTTGGCCTCAAAGGCTAAACACCCGTTTGGCTTGGCCGATCATCATGGTCTCGACCTCAAAGGAGCTTAATTTTGAGCTGTCGATGATGATGGAGTCAAAGGCCGGTTTTAGCTGGGCGGTATCCCTGTAACTGTCCGAATAATCCCTGGCCGCGAAGTCGGCTATGATTTCCTCCACGTCCACGAGTATGCCTTCCTTGGCTAGCTGAAGTTGCCGCCTTACGGCCCTGACCTCGGGCGAAGCGGTGAGAAAAAATTTCAAGGCCGCCCAAGGAAAAACCACCGTTCCCATGTCCCGCCCCTCGGTTACCAAGTAACCGTTCTCGCCTATCTTCCTCTGAATGCCCATCAAAGCTTCCCGCACCCCCGGTATGGCCGAAAACCTAGAACTAAGGTTTGAGATCTCCGGGGTGGTCAGAAATTTAGTGACGTCACGATCGCCCACCACCACCAAAGTTTCCGAGTTTTCGCAGTAAAGGCGCAGATCCAAGGAAGCCGCCAAAAGCTCGGCTTCCTTGGTCTGGGTAGGGTCAAGGCCCCTTTCGTTGGCCACCAAGGCCACGGTTCGGTAAATGAGCCCGGTATTGAGATTGGTCCAACCCAGGGCCTGGGCCAGATTCTTGGCCAAGGTAGATTTGCCGGAACCGGCCGGGCCGTCAATGGTAATTATTTTGTTTTTATTTTCCATGATTTTATACTTTTAGTTCCCAAAAAAGTTGACTTTTATAAAATACGTTAGCCACAAGCTTTATTGTCGTGACTTTTAGAAACCAAACTAAGCCTATTTGTTAATCGTTTTGGTCAACCCCCTAGTCTGGGGGGCTGGTTAAAGCGACAAAACGAGGGGTTTGGCCAATGGCCATAGTACATAAAAACGAGGCTTTTGAACAGCCGAATCCGACCCGAGGGGGCTTTTTGGCCAAGACCCGCCACACGGGGTACTTGGGGTCAGGCTTTTACCCAAAAGCCCCATTGGGTCCCCTTGGGGCGCGCCAAAGGGGTTTGGGTCATCGCTTGGGGAGGCGCCGAGGTTAAGGGGGCCGGGAGACAGTTTGACGATTTTGCCGCCGTCAAAAAAAGCGCTTTATTTTGCGGCTTATGAAGATCGCTCGAGATTAGCCCTTGAAAGATAAGTTGAACCATCATTCGTCTCGAGTCGTTTTTATATGTCCAGGGCTAGAGGAAAAGAGGCTTTTGGAGGTCAGCCTGACCTCGGCCAAATTCTTGGGTTGGCCTTGGGCGCCGATTATGATAGCTACCTAACGTTAGTATTGCCGTCAAAAAATAAAAAATTTTGGGCTGGGAGCGGCTGGTCTAAAAATAATTTTTAGCGGATTTAAAAGTATTGCTAAGCAATTTTTATAACGGATTTTTACTTATTAATTTAGGTAAAAAAAGTAATTTATCAAAAGTTATTACCCCTTATATCCCCATTTTCTTTAGTTTAAATTTATATATATTTATCACTTTTTAAGCATATTCATAATAAAAGGTCAATTAGCCAAAAAAATGGCCGTTCAAACGGTCGTTTTATTTTAAAATTTTTTGTTGCCAGGTTGTTATTTTTATTTTATAATCAGTCAGTACGATCGTTCATTCGCAGTGGGCGTCTGAAACGAATACAAAACACCGGCATTTAAGGGAGAGCCGGTCAAAGTTTCACGGCCACGCGGGGTTCGGTTGTTAGCTTTTGAAAAAAGTTTTTTGGATTCAAGCCTCTGGGTCTTAAAGGAGAAAAGTTTCCAGGCGATCAATAGGCCGCGGCCGACAAAGGTTTTAACCAATTCTGGACGCCGAAATTCGCGTCCCGTTAAACCAAAACGATAAAGTTAAAGCCTGGCTTGAATCGTATCGGTCCTAATTAGAATTTTTTAAACGTTTAGAATCAATTCGTGATTGACCAAGTTTAAACGGTACTTTTTCAGGACTTAATCTAAACCTGCCCCTAGACTGAATTGGCGCGAGGACAAATCTCGCTTAACCGCCAGGATCTTTTAAAAACTAAACGGTAGACTCGAGCCCCAAATCTCGAGGCGACGAAAACGCAAGAACTAGATTATACGATAATCTCAAGGAAGACTAGTGTACCCAAACGCGAGGCGACGCGATTACGAGATTAAAATTTTACGACCAGCTCTCGTTTTACCGGGTGCCATTAGGCCAGGCGAAAAAAAACAAGTTTCAGATTATACGATAATCCCTCGGATTGGGGCCCCACAAAGTAAGGCGGCAAAATTACGCGACTAAGATTTGCGATAATCCCGCGGCAAGTAATTACGCGCTCCCAGACAGCTCGGGAGATATGATAAGGGGGGAAGCCATGACCTTCCGTTTGAAAATTTTCTCAATCATAGTTGGCATTGTCGTAATGGTGGTCATAACCATCATCGGAACCAGTTTGTATTTCATTAGGACGGGCATCGAGCAAACGGTCATGGGCAACCTGAACGTTATAAAAGATATCGCCGACCACTATATTTCCAGTGAAATAAACCTACTGGTTACCCGGGCCAATGCCATCGTCAATCGGTTAAAGGCGGCCCCGTTGGAAAATTGGCAGAGGATTCTGCAAGACGAAACCAACAAAAACACTGATTTTAAGGCCATTTCGGTCATCGCCCGAAGCGGCATGGTCGTGGCCGGTTACGGTTACCCCCAGGCCGGGCCGGATCTTCTTTTTGGCGATTATTCCAGGCGCTCCTTTAACGGCGAATCGCTCATAACCACCACCAGGCAAGATCCCACGGGCGAATTGGTTTTCTACATCCTGCTGCCCGTCTCAAACATGATCATGTCCGTCACCATCTCCGGCTGGTATTTCACCAATCTCCTTGACGATTACCAGCTCTGGAAGAGCGGTTCGCTTTTTATCCTCGATAGGGAAGGCACGGTCATCGCCAACAACCGGCGCTATTACGTCGGAAACCGTTACAACCCCCTTTGGGATCCGGGCCAAAGCGACGCCCTCCTCTCGACCCAGGCCTTTGCCAGGAGGATGCTTAAATACCCCTCCGGGAGCGGGCGCTATACCCTTGAGGGTAAGGAGAGACTGGTGGTGTTTACCCACCTCTCCTCGGAACAGGTGGGCTGGGTTTTGGGGGTCAGCTCCCCCTTGGCCAAATCGCCGGCGGCCCAGGTTGACCGCGGCATGTTGATCATGACCATCTTATTTGTGAGCCTCGGCGCCTTGTTGGCTTTCTGGGCCTCGGGAATATTGGATCGGCAGTTTAAGACCATCGAATTCCAGTACGCCAAGGTGGCCGAGCTCTCGGCCGAGGCCAAAACGGCTTCAGAAGCCAAAACCACCTTTTTGGCCAACATGAGCCACGAGATGAGGACCCCCTTAAACGCCATCATCGGGTTTTCGGAGCTAATCATCCACGGCCATACCGAGGAAGACGAGCTGGAAGATAGCCTCCAAAAGATCCATTCGGCCGGTTTGATCCTCCTTGGCATTGTAAACGACATTTTGGACATCACCAAAATCGAGGCCGGAAAGTTCGATCTTATCCCCGTGGATTACGATCTGGCCAGCTTAATTAACGATACCGTGACCGTTAACCTTATCCGGATCACCGACAAGCCCATCGAGTTTGGCCTTGAGCTTGACTCCAAATTGCCCAGTCGGCTTTTTGGCGACGAGTTGCGCATTAAGCAGTTAATCAATAACCTTCTAAGCAACGCTTTCAAATACACCATGGAAGGCAACGTCGATCTCTCCGTTACCGGCAAAAGGGACGGCTCCGATTTCTTTTTGACCGTCACGGTCAAAGACACCGGCATCGGCATCAAGCCCGACGATCTTAATAAGCTTTTTTCGGAATACAGCCAACTCGATACCAAAAGCAATCGCAAGATCGAGGGCACCGGCCTGGGGCTGGCCATCACCAAAAGGCTGGTCGACATGATGGACGGGACCATTAAGGTCGAAAGCGAATACGGCATCGGCTCGACTTTCTCCATCACCATCAAGCAAAAATTCGTGACCGAGGTGCCCATCGGCAAAAACGTGGCCGATAACCTTGAAAACTTCGAACTTCGCCAAAGCCGGACCCTATCGGCCGACATGGCCATCACCGCCCTACCCTACGCCCGGGTTTTGGTCGTTGACGACGTTAAGGCCAACCTAGACGTCGCCAGGGGCATGCTAAAGCCCTATGGCATGCAGATCGATTGCGCCACCAGCGGGCAAGCGGCCATAGATTTACTGTCAGACGAAAAAGTCCAGTACGACGCCGTTTTCATGGATCACATGATGCCGGGCATGGACGGAATCGAGGCCACCCACCGCATCCGCGAAGACATCGGTACCGAATACGCCAGGAATATCCCCGTCATCGCCCTGACGGCCAACGCCATCGTCGGAAACGAGAAAATGTTTTTGGAAAACGGCTTCCAAGCTTTTCTAACCAAGCCCATTGAGATGAAACGCATGGATCTGGTCCTAAGGCAATTTGTCCGAAACAAGGACAAGGAAGCCGCCTATTTGGCCAAACTCGAGGCCGAGGAAGCCGAGGTCAATGAAATCGTTTCCAGCGCCATGTCGGTCTCAAACGATGAGTTTAAGGCCCAGGCCAAAGCCTCGGCGGCCAAGGCCCCCGGGGCCAACTCCACTGAGTCAAACGCTTCTGGGTCCAATGGCCAAGGCCAAAACGGGTCCGGGAAAAACGGGGCCGGCTCCAACGGCTCCAATGGTACTACCGGCTCAGGTAACGGCCGCGACCTGGTTAACGCTTCCAACGACTCGGCTCCCCTGGACGAAGTCGCGACCTTGACCAAGATCCCGGGCCTGGACGTGGCCGAGGGCTTAAAGCGCTTTTCCGGCGACAAGGAAATCTACCTGGAAGTCATCAAATCCTACACCCAAAGCGTCCAGGATCTCATGGATCAGTTAACCGATCCGAACTATTCGGATTTGCAAAACTACATAATCTCCATACACGGCGTCAAAAGCAGCAGCTATGGCATCTGCGCCAAGGAAGTAGGGAAACTGGCCGAGGATCTTGAACATAAGGCCGCCGAGGGCGACCTGGATTACGTTAAGACCTATAACCCACAGTTTTTAACGGCCGTTACGGGACTTACCAAAACCCTGGAGGAAATACTTACCAGAAACGACGCCAGTGACAGTAAGCCCGTAAAGGACATGCCCGATCCCGAGATTCTCCAAAAGCTAAAGGACGCCTGCGCTTCCTATGACATGGATGGCGTGGACGAGGCCATCGAAGAACTTGAGAGTTACTCCTATAGCGCCGATCCCAATATCGCCCACTGGCTTAGGGAAAGGGTCGATCACATGGAGTTTCAAGAAATTCTCGATCGGTTAAGCGCCGCTTAAGCCTTTCATGGGGGCCAGGGGGGCGCGCCAGGGCGCCTTAAATTAAAAAGACCTTTTAAAACGTTACCCCGGTGGTAAAAGAAATACAAACTGAAAAAAGAATTAATTTTACGGGTCTAATTAACGTATTCGTGAGCGCAAAGGATCATTTAAATGGACTCTAAACGAAAAAAAATTATGTTGGTTGACGACAATATCGCCAACCTGGCCATGGGTAAAAACATGCTTAAGGAGGCCTATGAGGTCTACCCGGTCCCTTCGGCGGCCAAGTTGTTTGACCTTATGGATCACGTGACCCCGGCCTTGATTCTCCTGGACGTGATGATGCCCGAAATGAATGGCTACGAAGCCATAAAAAAGCTAAAGGCCAATGAGCGCTTCGCTGACATCCCGGTCATCTTCCTAACCTCCATGAACGATGAAGACAGTGAGCTCGAGGGCCTTAGCCTCGGCGCCATCGATTACGTCATTAAGCCGTTTTCCGCCCCCCTGTTACTAAAAAGGATCGAAAACCATCTACTCATCGTCAGCCAAAAGGCCGAGCTAAAAAATTACAACGAAAACCTCCAGGCCATGGTCGAGGAGAAAACCGCCCAAGTCTTTGACCTCCAAAACGCCGTTTTGGCCACCTTGGCCGAAATGGTTGAGTTTAGGGACAACATGACCGGCGGCCATGTCACCAGGACCAAAATGTATCTCGAGGTCTTGGTGGCCCAGATGCATGAGGAAAAACTATACTTAGACGAAGTGCTAAGTTGGGACATGAACTTTTTCCTCCAGTCCTCCCAACTCCATGACGTGGGCAAAATCGCCATCAGCGACGCCATCCTAAATAAGCCAGGCAAACTCGACGACGACGAATTTGAGCAGATGAAAATGCACGTCACTTATGGGGTTGACGCCATCAACCGGATCGCCGACAAAACTTCCGAACATAAGTACCTATACCACGCCGCCATTTTCGCCGGCACCCATCATGAAAAGTGGGACGGCACCGGTTACCCCAAAGGCCTGGCCGGCTTTGACATTCCTTTGGAGGGCCGCTTGATGGCCATAGCGGACGTCTTTGACGCCCTAATCTCAAAACGGCCCTATAAGCCACCCATGCCGGTGGAAAAGGCCATAAGCATAATCTGCGAGGGCGCGGGAACTCACTTTGACGCTTCCCTGGTCGGTGTCTTTGAAAAAGTCGCCGACAAATTCGCCGAAATCTCGCTCCAGGCGTGACAATTCCAGCGATTCGCCCTTTTCGAGACGACCGGAAAGGACGATCCTGGAAACCTGCCCAGGAGCGGATACCCTTGCCAGCCCAGTCCCGCGCCCTCGCGATTATCGTTTACTCTGGCCCAGTCCCGGGCCCAGGCGAAGTTTTTTTACCTCCGGCCCAGGCCCGGAGGTCAGACTAGGCTTTTTTTTCGGCCCAGTCCCGTGACCCAGACGAGGTTTTTTCAAGCCTTCATTTCTCCCATCCATGGCCTGGGGCCTCTGACCGCCCCATGGCCATAACCCCTTAATTTCCATCCCAATTTATAAAACGACTTTTCGGAAGCCCCATGGATTGCCCCAGGGAGTTTTAGCGCCCCCCGGTTTGGGGATTCGAATTTCACAAAGGCTCTGGATATTGGCGACAAAATTAGATATCATCAAAGGGTGACCCGCTTTAGTTTTTTTGGGCTTTCTCAAGGCGTTTTAAAATATCTATCGTGTAATTTCGGCTTATTGGCACAACCAAAGATACTTAAAAATTAGATTATTTTTTAATTAAATTTCCAATAAGTAATTTTATCAATGTTTACCTAAATTAATTCAATCTTACGACAATTAAAAGAACCGTAAAGGGTCCTATTTTCGCCCCATTCAGGGTTTGACTTTAGGCGCCCTTTCGAGTTAGCCCAGGAAAATTCTCG
>JAITLH010000058.1 GCA_031277995.1 Deltaproteobacteria bacterium | reverse complement strand
AACTTTCTCACCCTTCCGTAAACGCTCGCTTTTTGGCCAAACTTGCCCCCCCGGGGCCCCGGCCGCCCCGCCCTTCGGGCTCGGGCCGCCCCGCCCGTCGGGCCCGGGCCTTTGGCCAGTCCTTTTTAGGGGGGTTATGGGCGACACCAACCATTCACGCGCCCAAACGGTCGCGCGCCCAAACGGTCATTTTTGGGCCTAGGGGCGCTTCAAAGGCGCCGAACCCACTTATGTTCACGATCGGGCCGCGAAAGGCCGCCTTGGGCCAATTTTGCCCGTTTACGGGGCCGTTTTGGCCGGGGCTGGACCGTTAATTTTTGGTTTTTCAAAACCGCCCCTATTTTTCCATAATTTTTTCATAAATCCCGGGTTCCAGTATGACCGATCCAAGGCTGAATCTAGCCCCATTACTTGAAGAAAACCGCGACGACGAGCTGGTCAGTATCCTTTCCAGCCTGCACCCGGCCGACATCGCCGAGGCCTTAAGCCCCCTGGACATGGAAGACACCATAAAAGTCATGTCCTTAATGGATATCCAGCAAGCGGCCGACGTTTTGGTGGAATTAAGCGAATCGGCCCGAGACCATGTGGCCCAGGGCCTTCCAAGGGATCAGCTCACCAAATTAGTCGCCGAGATGGATTCCGACGACGCCGCCGACATCGTGGGCGATTTAGACGGCCAAGCCCAGGAAGAGGTTTTATCGGCCATCGATTCCGAGGATTCCCAGGAAGTCCGGCGCTTACTGATGTACGACGAAGAGACGGCCGGCGGCATCATGCAGCTTGAGTTGGTCTCGGTCCAGGAGACGGACAAGGTTAGCCAAGTAATCGAAAAAATACGGGAACTAAGCGACAAGGTGGAGGATTTTGAAGTCGTTTTCGTGGTCGATCGAAACATTGGCCTTAAGGGCGTGGTCAGTTTAAAAGATCTCGTTTTGGCCCAACCCCATACGACGATATCCGATCTGATCGAAAACCCCGGCCTGGTGGTTAGGGTTGACGAAGACCAAGAAAGCGTGGCGCAAAAATTCCAAAAGTATGACGTCAGGGCGGCGGCCGTCGTCGATAGCCAAAACCGCTTACTGGGCCGCATTACCGTTGACGACATCATAGACGTTTTACACGAGGAAACCGATCAGGACTTTTATCGTTTGGCCGGATCCTCCGAAGAGGAAATCTACACCAGCGGGGCCCTGCGCACCGCGGCCCTGCGCCTGCCCTGGCTTCTTTTCAATCTTTTTGGCGGCTTTATAACTTCCCTAATCCTTAACCACTATGAAGCCTCCCTGCTTAAAACCGTGGCCTTGGTAACTTTCGTGCCCATGGTTATGAGTCTTTCCGGCGCCGTTGGCTCCCAGTCGGCCACCATCACCGTGCGGGGCCTAGCCATGGGACGCATCGCCTCGGGTCAAATACTCAAAAGCTTATTTAAGGAACAAAAAGTCACCGCCTTTATGTCCCTGGCCTTTGGTATCACCATAGCCCTGGTCTCCGGCTCCGTTCACGGCACCCTTAGACTGGGCCTGGCCGTTGGCCTTTCCATCTCGGTGGCCATTTTGGTATCGGCCTTTTTGGGCGCGGTCACCCCGGTATTTTTTAGAACCATCAACATAGACCCGGCCCTGGCCTCCGGGCCCGTGGTCACCTCCACCAACGACGTGGTCAGTTTACTTATTTACACCATGATCGGAACCTCGATAGCCTAGCCCATAATTGTCAAACCATGGTCAACCATCATGGCCAAGACATGTGGCGTTTCTTTTTGTATCGATATATCGAGTAATTAAATTATTTCACTCAAATTTTAAATAATTTTTGTTAATATATTAATTAAAAACAAAAAATAATCCTTAACTTTAACCACCATACCCTACCCTAGCCTCAATTTACGCCCTCATTTTCAAACCAACCAGTACCATTTTCTACTTATTTTACAAAAAACATAACTTATTTACTCATCACATCTCTAAACCATCCATCTTTGGGCACCGAGATAGCGGGGGGCGTTTCACTCGAGGGCAATTCTCGGTTGGGCTCCGATTCGTTGGCCGCGGCTCAAACCAGGCGAAATTGGTTATCGAAAGGTCAACTATCCCCATCGCAAAATCTGTTAGCCCCGATCGGTAACTAAGGTAATATTAACCGAAATAATATTACATTCAGAATTATATTGATATTTTTCTTGCCATGTGATAAAACCGTCAAACTTTTGATTTCATTAGGTCTATGGACACTCGGCATGCGTTCACTGGCCTGGAATCTTTCGGTGGATTATTTTGGAAGAAAATCGATGTCCTTTTGGCGAGTCATAAAAAAGTACCGAGAGCTAGCCTCTTCTGAAAGAGAGAAAGGCGCCAGTTTTGAAAAACTCATGGTTAATTTCCTTAAGACCTACCCGGTCTATGGGCAATTTTTTGAGCGGGTTTGGCTTTGGAGCGATTTCCCTTACCGCGATCGGATAAGCGGCCAAGATATAGGCATCGACTTGGTGGCCAAAACCTCCGATGGCGGATACTGCGCCA
>JAITLH010000048.1 GCA_031277995.1 Deltaproteobacteria bacterium | reverse complement strand
TAGCCAATAAAATAATCCTTTGAATCTTAATAATCGCACCCAATGGCTTTTTCCGCCCGCCCCGGCCAACCGCCCGGGGACCGATTGGGGCCCAATCGGTCCCCGGGCGACTTGACGTTTAAGGGGCCAAATCGGCCCGCCAGGACGCGCCCCCCCTCGATTGGGGCATTTACCCGGATTTTCCTTCCAAAGGCCTCCCGGGGCCCTTTTTGGCCGATTGTGGGCCAATCCCAGGCGCCCCAGTGATGGCCCCGGACCTTACCCCGGACCTTACCCCGGACCTTAATTTGGGCCAAGGCAAACTTTGGCCGCGCCCAATGATTTTGGCCGGCGCGTCTTGGCCTTGGGGGCGATTTGAAAATTTGCAACTTTAACCAACTAATTTCTAATAAATTTGGTTTTTTATTAATTTTTACTTAGAAAAAGACTAGGTGTAAAATACAAATCTTTAATTTAATCTCTATACTTCTAAAATAATCTAGATCTTTAATAGATATAAGCCAACCATTAGACGCGAATATAAGATAGCTCGGGGCGAGGCTAAGGGGCTTAAAAATAAATTCTTTAAATTCAATTAGTTATAGATAAAATTTGGCCAAAAGGGCCCGGGACAAGCCCCGGGCAATCAAGGAGTCGTAAAATTTTCAAATTTTCTTAGAAAAAATTCCCCAAAATCAAAGATTCCCCTTGACCCCACAAGCGAAATGAACTATAAACTTTAAATCACGCTTGCCGGATTGCCTGCCCATAGACACCGCCGCGACACTATGCTTATTTAAAGACAAATATCATATTTTCAACAGAAAATTGAATATATAAAGTTTTACCGTCTAGAACTCTAGACGATTACAAAACTTTGTTTTAAAGTTTTGTAAATTATCCACCTTTTGAAAGGATTTACAACTATGACTAAAGCCGAACTGGTAGCCAGGCTTGCGGAAGACACCGAGCTGACCCAAGTCCAGGCCACCAAAGCCATCAACGGTCTCGTCGCCATTTTGGGTGACGAAATCAGAACCACTGGATCAATCTCCTTGGCCGGCCTGGGCTCTTTCACCCTGGTCGAAAGAGCCGCGCGTCGGGGCTTTAACCCCAAAACCAAGGAACCCATAAAAATCGCGGCTTCCAAGACCGTGAAGTTTAGGGTAGCCAAGGCCCTTAAGGAATCCATCAACTAAGCCTAATTTCGCTTGAATCTTCCCCGGTTTTTCTGGTATAAGGAACGAATTGGCGGTCGCGGCCGTTTTATGATGGCCCGACGCTTTGACCAGCTGACGCCTTAGCCTACCAAGACTTGGGTCATAAAAAACCCAGGGGCTTGGCCGCGAGGCGCCAAAAACCGATCGAGCGCGATTATTTCCCGGGCCTTCTTTTTCGATGGCCTAAAAATCAATCACCTTCGCCCAGTCAAATGCCGTTCGCGCCTTTTTACGTTCTGACTGGGCGGGCGGCGATGACGACAAGCCCTAGCCGACTCGCTTTATGGGCTTTTGTGAGAGAAAAAAATGGCCAGAGTGACTATCGAAGACTGTCTGGAAAAGGTTGAGAACCGTTTCGTCCTGGTTCACCTCGCCGCCGAAAGGGCCAGGCAGCTTAAAAAAGGGGCTAGGCCTTTGAGCCCCAGAAAAAACAAAGAAGTGGTCTTGGCCCTAAGGGAGATCGCCGAAGGTCATATCACCCACTTAAACGTTCGGGATTTCGAACCTTTGACCTCCGATGACCTCGAACCGATCATCGATCTCGTTGACGACGGTCCCATGACCATTTTGGACGAATGATTTCAAGCCAAAGGCGACCGGACATAATCTCGGTCGCCTTTGGCTTTTTTTTTGACCTTTTTTTCCCAAAAACCAGCCAAAAATTCCAGTTCAGACCCCGCTTTTTTTAAAATTCTCAGCATAAAAATTAAATTTTTATTTAAAATTAATTAAATTAATTTTTTTAAGCTATTTTGTAGATGTTTTACCATCAGAGTCCAGGACTACCTTGCCAAGCCCAACCAAGGCGGGGCTTGAATGGGCCGGGCAAACGTTGTAAAATAGTCTTATCGCTAAGGTGACCCAAAAATTGACCAAAAAGACTAGACTTAAAGTATACCTATTGGCCTTATTATAGCTAGATAGAACCGGTAAAAGTTATTTAATCCAGTAAAGATACTCTAATTATCGAAATATATCTAGTAAAGCATACTAAATTGTCTAAATCTGCCTAGGGCTAAACGGTCAAACTTACTCAAAATAGCCTAATAATTTTTTTACATTTATAAAATATCTTTTTGATATTTTTCAATATTAAGCTGGAGGTTTTATGGGAGAGTACACCGTTTGGGAATTAATAATAATTCTCTTATTGGTAACTATAATCTTCGGCTTCAATCAGTTTCTGGGCTATCTAAAGCGTCCCAAAGCTCCCAGCCGTAGCCAAGAAAACCCCACCAAACAAGAAGAAAATCTCTGAAAAGAGGCTTTGTTATATCTCGCTTACCTTAGTTGAGATTGACGCCATGGTTTTATCTTGTTAACGCCGCCATTTTCCTAAATAAAAATTGGTTTTATATAAGGCTTCCATGTCCACTTTAATGATCCAGGGCACCACTTCGGACGCCGGAAAAAGTACCCTGGTGGCCGGTATCTGCAGATTTTTGTACCGCCGGGGCCTTAAGATCGCGCCTTTCAAGCCCCAGAACATGGCCCTAAATAGCGCCGTCACCGTTGACGGGGGCGAGATCGGCCGGGCCCAGGCCGTCCAGGCCCAGGCCGCCGGGCTTACCCCCATGGTGGACATGAACCCGGTTTTGCTTAAGCCCAATTCCGAAACGGGCTCCCAGGTCATCATCCAAGGCAAAGCCGTGACCGAGATGGAGGCCCGCGACTACCACGCTTACAAGCCGTTGGCCAAGACGGCCGTTTTGGAATCCTACCGTCGGCTTTCTTCGAAATTTAGGCACGTCATCGTCGAGGGGGCCGGAAGCCCGGCCGAGATTAACCTTCGCCAGGGCGACATCGCCAACATGGGCTTTGCCGAGGAAGTGGACTGCCCGGTCTTGTTGGTGGCCGACATCGAGCGGGGCGGGGTTTTCGCCCACCTGGCCGGGACGACCATGATTCTCTCCGAAAGCGAACAAAACCGCGTCAAGGGTTTTGTCATTAACCGCTTTCGGGGCGACGTCACCATTTTGGAGCCGGGACTCGATTGGCTGACCGCCTATACGGGAAAACCGGTTTTGGGCGTCCTTCCGTACCTTGTGGGTTTTCACTTGGAAGCGGAAGACGCCATCGACCGCCGGCAATCCGACAAGGAAGCCCAGACCCTCAAAGTGACGGTCCCGGTTACGCCCAGAATCAGTAACCATACCGACTTTGACCCCTTGCGCCTAAACCCGCAGGTGGAGGTTACCTTCGTCAGGCCCGGCCAAGAGCCGCCCCCGGCCGACCTGGTGGTTTTGGCCGGCTCCAAAAGCGTCCGCTCGGATCTTAAATTCTTGCGCTCCGAAGGCTGGCCCGAACGCCTTAGCCGACATCTTCGTTACGGCGGCAAACTACTGGGTCTTTGCGGCGGCTACCAGATGTTGGGCCGGGTCATTAAGGATCCCCTGGGCTTGGAATCGGCCCCGGGGGACAGCCCGGGACTGGGCTTTTTGGACCTGGAAACGACCTTAGAGCCCGAAAAACAGCTCCTAAACGCCAAGGCCACCCTGACCCTGGAAAACAAAGAAGTTACCGGCTACGAGATTCACGCCGGGGTGACCACCGGCCCGGATCTCTCCCGGCCCTTTTTAACCAAGGCCAACGGAGAGCCCGACGGGGCCTTTAGCCAGGATAACCAAGTGGCCGGGACTTACCTCCACGGGCTTTTTGAAAGCCCGGAAGGGGCCAAAACCATCCTAACCTGGGCCGGGCTAAAACAAGCCAAAACCCTCGATTACCACCAAATCAGGGAACGGGAGATTAACCGCCTGGCCGACCTGGTCGAAAAACACCTGGACACCGACTTTATCCTGGCCCTTTTGGGCGAAAAAAGTTAACCTCCCCAAAAATTCGCCCCCACCCGACCCAGCGTCGCCAAAAGGCGAGAAAAGGCCTTTGGGCATACCTAAGGTCCCTCGCCCAAGGCCCCTTAAACGGCCGCTAAGGGGTCTGGAAGCCCTTTTGGCCCCAGACCCGGGACCTCCCTACCCACGCTTCGCCCCAGGGCCGCCACGGGCCTATTTTGGCCGTTTTAGGGTCCCCCCAAACTTGGGGCCCGTTGTTTTCGGGTTAACCGGCTTACCCCGCCCGAGCCGCGCTTTTTTTCGTAACCGTTTTTTGGCCCAAATAAATGCACCCAATCGCCTAGGGGTTCGTTTCGTTCTCTCTTTTTTGGGAAAAAGTTTTAAAAACATAAAAAATAAAGCCGCGCCATGAACCAACTGTCAAACGAATCGCCGACGCTTATTAAAAATTTACGATACCTAGCTAAGGCCAATGAGCCCCTGGCCGAATATCTTGGGACTTACCCCTCTCTGGAGGGCCTGGAGCTTACCCTGGCCAAAGACGGCTCCCCGGTTTTGGTGGTTGACGGACTGTCCCAGGATTCCCGGGTCGCCCCCCAGGACGCGGCCAATAAACTTCTGACCCAAGCCCTGAAATCAAACCCAGAACGTAAAGACTTTTGGCTTTATGGCCTGGGGAGCCCCATAACCCTAACGCGGGCCGCCAAACTCCTAGGCGCCCTTACCGTCTACGAACCCGACCCCCGCCTTATCCTGGCTAACCTTTGTTTAATCGATCTTACGGAAAACCCCGCTACCCAAAAGCTAAAATTCCTTGGCCCCTTTGACAAAGCCGACGGGCGAATCTTACCCCATAAGGTCCATCTCATCACCCATCAGCCCTCCAAAAGGCGCGATTTGGCCGCCTGGACGGGCCTGGTGGGCTGGCTTGACCGGGAAAAACTGCCCAATCTCCGGCTCCTCATAACCCCCCCTTATTTTGGGGGCTCTGAGCCCATGGCCGGTTTTGTCCATAGGGCCGCCCAATCCCTGGGCCTTAACTCTAGGCTCCATCGCTGGTCCGAAAAACTAAGCCTCGAAGCCCAGGCCCTACGGGCCGATCCCAACAAAAACCCCAGCGATCTCATGGCCGCTTCGGCCAAAGAGCTGACGGCGGCCGCGCTAGATTATCAGCCCAGCCTAATTTTTAACTTGGCCCAAGCCCCCCTGGACGCCAAAGGCCTGGACCTTATCCGCTCCCAGGTTAAAGGCGCCCTTTTGGCCTTTTGGTTTGTCGAAGACTATTTTCGTTTCAAATACGTAAACGAGGTGGCCCCGGCCTACGACCTATTTTTCCACATCCAGGGCGACTTACTCGCCCAACCCCTGCGGCGTTGGGGCCTAAATAACGCCCACTATCTCCCCGCCGCGGCGGACGACCAGACTTTTTATCCCCAAAACATTCACCCAAACCCTTACGCCCGCGCCCGAGGGGCCGACGATCAAGCCCTTTTGTCCCAAGATACCCCCTTTAAAGTCACCCTGGCCGCCCACGGGGCCGGTTACCCCAACCGCCGGGCCATCCTAAGCGATCTGGCCCAAAACTTCTGGCCCAAGACCGCTTTGCCCGACTCGGAATTTAAGATCTTCGGTTCCGGCTACGAAAACTGCCCCTTGGCCCTTAAAGGCCATTTATTCGAAGGGGGCCGCAGGCTCTCGACCCTCGAATGCGCCCTGGCTTACGCCCAAGGCCAAATAAACTTAAACATCCACTCCGGCGACGGCGCCGTCTTTGACCAAAAAAGCGCCTTCGTTAACCCCAGGACCTTTGAGCTCGCCCTTAGCGCCTCCCTTCAAATCGTGGACAATCGGCCGCTCTTAAACGATCTTTTTGGCCCCGGCGAGCTGGAAATAGTGGACGATCCCAGACAAATCCCCTCGGCCATAACCAAACACCTGGCCAACCCAGAACTTGGCCTAGAAATGGGCCAAAGGGCCCGCGCGAACGTCCAAAACCGCCATCTCTACAGCCACAGAGTCCAGAGAATCATCGATCTCCTAACCCTTTGACCTGGGGAGGCGGGAGCGTTTGAGTATTTACTCACGAGTCTTTTTTCGCCCAAGACAAAAAAGGCTTGATTTTTTACTCAGGCAGATTCACGATATCCCTTAAATAATGCCAATATCGAGCCATGGTAAAATTTTTTTAAAATCAAAGAAAAAACTCTTGACAAAAAACCCATTTTTTTTTATACTATATAAATTGCTGCGGGGTGGAGCAGGCAGGTAGCTCGTCGGGCTCATAACCCGAAGGTCTCAGGTTCGAATCCTGACCCCGCTACCAAAAAATTCAAGGGGTTACGAAACAAGTTAGGCTGATTTAGAAAGTTTTCTTCTAACATATTTCTAACATCTCGCGAAAAGCCCTTTAAATAAGAAAGCCCTTCGGGTAATTCCGAAGGGCTTTCGTGCGTTTATGGATAAATAGGCTTATGGGTTTAGTTGGTCCTCCGCCCATTCGCTGAGATGAAACTTGTCCAAGTTAGACCGCTTCAGGGCCTCCCGTAACTCGACGACGTGTTCAATCAGGTCCTTATTGGTCTTGCCTTTCAATTCAGGCTCCGCCACGTCCTGTAAATATCCCACCGGGGTTGAGCAAGAAACAAAGGTCGGGGGGACCTTATTGGCACAGCCGGTCATAAACGCTATCGGGAATAACCCCAGCGCTCCAATCGCAAGCTTCCTTATCGGTTTCATAGATTTTATCCAATGATTGTAAAGCCTCCTGGCGTTCTTTGGCCAGGGCTAAAAAATATCGCCTTTAGATGTCTAACATATAGATATTTAAAGGCTTTATTTTTATATAGGTCTTTTTCTATTGTTGAAAATAGAAATTTTAAAAAAGTAACTTACTCAAATCTTCACGAGTTTTTACTCAAATAATCAAGACAAAAAATCCTTCGATTTTCCCTTTCACCGATCCCAAAATGAAGGTTAAAACCCTTCCTCCCAATTTTAGCCAAAATACAAATCATCTAACTAAACCAATGGATTGGTCTGGGCGACTAGGCCATAAAACAAAAACCAATCCCGCCGTGCGGCCAAGCGCTCCCTAACTTTCTCGCGAAACCGCTTGGCTTTTTTTACGCCTTTGATTCGCGGGGGCTTTACGATGGCATTATCGGGGTCATCCCCGGCTAGGATTGTAAGCGTTTGGGCGAGCCGTCTTTTTGGCCTCGGATTCTTAAAGTCCCATCGATATAGATAATTTATTGCTTTTATAACTAAAGTTTAATTTTTTTTCTTATAGCCTGTAAAATTATTGTTTTTTTTGAGATAATAATGGAAAAATAATATTAAGTTTATGAAAATTTCCCCCAAGACTTTCAGCTTAGGTACGACAACTTTCCTGAACCGGTTCAACTTACCCATAAATCAAGGACAATCTTGGCCACTAAGGAGGCCAAAATAGCCGCCGGCAAAAACGCGGGCCTGGTTTGCCCCAAGATCGGATCGCCCGAAAGCCCTAAAATTGGCTAAGCCAATAAAGCCCTTAGGGAGCGAAAACCGACCCGGCGTGGTCAAATTTGACAATAAAGCGGGTGGAAGTTTATCGCGAAGTAAGACAATTCGCGGCCTTGGGGCGAATGGTGAGAAAACCCAAAAAAACGCCCACCATGGGTGGGCGTTTTTTAGAGGCTGGAGAGAAACCCTTCGAGGTCGGAGAGTTTTTTGGCCTGGTGGCTGGGCGGCAGGCTTTTTTGGATGGTTTTGGCGTATCTTGCGGAGGCGGCCCGATTGTCGAAGATGGCCAGGACCCCGCGGTCGGTTGAGCTTCTAAGCAAACGGCCCAGCCCTTGGCGCAAAGTCAGGAGCATTTGGGGCAACGAGTAAGCGTAAAAAGGAGATAAGCCCCGCTCCCTTAATAAGCGCTCCCGGCCCTTAAAAAGCGGCAGGCTCGGGGGTTCAAAGGGCAGGCGGTCGATTATGACCACCGACAAACTCTCACCCGGGACGTCGATGCCTTGCCAGAAGCTGGAAGTGGCCAAAAGGACCGAGTTGACGTTATTTTTGAAGCGATCGAGTAGGTTGGCTTTGGTGTCCTCGTATTGGACCATGACCGGCCAGGGGATTTTGTCTTGGAGTTCCCGGGAAACTTCCTTAAGCCTGGCGATCGAAGTGAAAAGCACCAAGGCCCGGCCCTTGGAGAGGTTTAAGAGCTTCACGGTTTCGTCCATAAAAGCCCTTGGGTAATCCCCTTTAGTGACGTCGGGCATGTGGGCCGGCAAGTACAAAACCGTGTTTTTGGCGTAATCGAAAGGGGAATCCAAGGTCATGGAGGGCGTTTCGGGCTCGAGATCGAAGCGGTTTTTAAAATAGGCGAAATCTCCCCCGGTACTTAACGTGGCCGAGGTGATGACGATGGTTTTCTTGACCCCCTTTAATTTGTGGCCCAATATCCGGCCCGCCTCCAGGGGCAAGGCGGCGAAGGTGACTTTTATGCCGGCCTCTTTTTTGGATTTTTTGCCCCCTTTTTCCGGGCCCGAGCCTTTGACGCTCACCTGATAGACGAAGGTCTCGTCGGAGTGATCGCCCAAAAAACTGGTGACCTCGACTATCTCCGCGAGTTTCCTTTGAAAAATGTCGATCCTCTCCTCGTCGGGTTGGTCGATAAATTCATCGGCGTAATCGGCCAAGGAAACGGGCCGGGGATCGGCCCCAGTCGCGTCAGCGGGCTCGTCGGCCGCCTCGGCCGCGGCTTTCGCCTGGGCCAGGGCCAAGGCGATGTCGCGTTGGGGCAGGGGGTTTTGTTCG
>JAITLH010000025.1 GCA_031277995.1 Deltaproteobacteria bacterium | reverse complement strand
GGTGGCATTTAAAAAATCCGATAATGGCCGCGACCATGGCGATCGTGGCCAAAAAGGCCAAGTAACCGCCTTGATAGGCCAAAAAAATCAGAAATATTGGGATAAAGAGTTCTTTTTGTTCCCTTAATTTTGGCCACAAAACGTCTCCCCAGGCCAGGATTCTTTCCAAGGCCGCGAGAAAACAAAACATGGCCACCAATTGCCCCATCATGCCGGAGGCCACGACGTAATTGTAAAACGAACCGCAGACCACGCAAAGGGCGATAAAAATCGAAGGCCAAAACCCAAAGCCGTAGACGCGCCGAACCATGTTCTGGATGGTCACCCCCGACCAGACCAGCCAAGTGATGGCCAAGGTGGGCCAAGAATAAAGAGCCGTTTCGTTTGAGGCCAAGGTAAATAAGGCGAAGAGTATATGCGTCCCATAGGAATCGTGAAGGCTTCTATAAAAATCAGGCCCGAGGGTAAAGACCTCGGGATCGACCCGGCCCATTAAAAAGTCGCCTATCAGTGGCCAATAGTAATAATCCGCCGCGATGGAGAGCCAAATTTGCATCTTGCCCGTTGGCCAAAAGGCCGAATACAAGACCCCCAAAAAGATAGATAAAACTATTATTCCAAGAAAAATCTTATACCTATCAACTAATTTTAAAATCTCTTCTTTATTGTCTTTAATTTTCAGAATTAATGGCACTTTTTTAAATAAAAACTCAATTAAAAAACCAACTAGCCCTCCGTAAAAGATTATTCCCAGAAAAGTATTGTAATAAACCAGCCAAGGAGAAAGCATGTAACCCAATAAGACGATGGCGGCCAGTCCTGTGACCATGGTAAAAGGTTGGCCATAACGGGGCTTTTCCGCCGGCTTAAGGGCCGCCAAGACCCAACGCCCATAGAAACTTACCGATACGCTAAACGTCAGAAATATCGATACGAAGTTAATTATTGACATTATTATGTTGGCTATATAGCTGGCCATGTTTCCCTTTTACCTAAGTGTATTGTGGATTTTGAGTTTTGGCTCGGGTTTGGTTTGGTCTTGGGCCCAGGGGCCCCGGGGCGGGGTTTTTCGCGGCTAACCGAAAACGGCCCCAGAGGCCCTGAGAGCCCCTGGGAAGATCTAACCCTAGTTACCCCCCAACCTTGGTCTCGGAAGGCCGCCTGGGCCCAAATTTGACCGATTGTGGGGCCATTGTGGGAGGGGGGAGAGGCCTAAGTTTTCGCGTTTTTAGGATCGCCTCGAACTAACCCTTCCCAGACGGATTTTTTTTGGCCGGGTTTTCTCCAAAGAAAAGCAAGCCCGGCTTGCGGCCGTCCTGGCCGCCAAAGCAGCCGCAGTCAAAATCCAGGCCCCGAATAAGGCCCTGGGCCGCGGCAATCATGAAGATTAGGAGAAGAATGGCCAAAACCAGGGCCCCGGAGCGGCGAAAGGGCCTGGGGGCCAAAAGGATGAACAGGGCCGACCAAAGCTCCAGGGTGGGCAAATAAACGCTTAATGGGGTCACCAGGGCCTCGGGCAGGATTTCGTACCCGCGTATGGTTTCGGCAAAATCGGCGGGGGCTTGGAGCTTGGGGCAAGCGGCCAGGGCAAAAACGAGGCCTAGGGCCAGGCTGGCCAAAAACAGGAGCGGCCTTTTTCTGACCCTTTCGATTAAGGGGCCGATTATGGGAGTCCTTTGGCCCTGGGTCATTTTTCAATCTCGCCATCGTTTTCCAGCCAGAAGTCAAAGCCGGGGCTAAAAACATAGACGTTTTTAAGGCCGGCCTCGATGAGGGCGCCGGCCAGGGTTTTGGCCAAAGGGCAAAAGGTTTCCGAGCAATAGGTAACGATCGGCAAGGACTCGTAAGGCCCGTCAAGCTTTTTGTTTTTTAGCTCGGTAAGAAAGGGCTCAAGGCGAGGGGCCAGATCTTCCGCGGGCAAATTGAGGGCCCCCGGGATATGTCCAAGAGAGTATAGGACAGGGTCCCTGGCGTCAAGCAAGATGGCTTGGGGGAGAAAGAGGATTTTTTCCAGTTCCGCGATTTGGGTAATCTCCGTAAGGCCAGGGGCGGCGGGCTCGGGGCCCCGGACGTGGTTAATCAAAAAACCCGAGGAGGCGGCCAAGGCCAAAAGGATCGCGGTCGGGAATAGTAGTTCCTTTAGGGCCAGATTGGTTATTAGGGAAGATATTTTGGTCGCGTACCGGTTCATGTTTTTGGGGCTTTATGGGCTAGCCAAGGGCTCCGGGCCAAAGGCGAACGGGGAACAAAAAATTAACTTTTCTTTTTTTACGAAATACTATATATTGGGTCTTCTCGCTAGTCAAACCGCTATTAGCGCGCCATTTCACTTCTTATCTTCCATTCCAGTAAAATAACCAAAGGAGGCTCCCGCATGCCCAATATAGATCCCTTTAACCAACAACCGCAAAACGAAGTGGAGCGCGTCTGGCAAACCCTGGAAGAATATTTGACCGCCACTAGGTACGCGGTGAGGGATCCCCAGACCGGGGAACCTTTGGAAAAAAACTACATCGACATGTTGAGTTCCAGAATCATCCCCAAGTTGATGGCCAAAGAAACTCCCTTGTCCGACAGCCCGATGATCGAAGAGCTCTCTAAGGCCCTATTAAACCGGCACCTCATCCCGGCCTCGCCCTTACTGATGTCCTTTGGTAACCCCTACACCAGAAGGCCGGGGTATTTTTCGTGCTACCCGCTGGGCTGGGTCGGGGACAGCCTAGCCGAGATAGAACAGACGCGTCAGAGAATGCGCTATATATACATGGCCGGCGGCGGGGCCGGGATCGACATCTCCAAACTGCGGCCCAAAGGATCGCCGGTCGATTCCGGGCAGGGCATGGCTTCGGGCCCGGTGGGTTTTTTGCCGGACTTTGACGCGGTCACCGGGACCACCAACCAAGGCGGCCGCAGGCGCGGTGCGCTTTTAATCCAGATGGATTGGAACCACCCGGACATCGCCGACTTCGTTCGGGCCAAAAATTTCAATTCCAAGCTTAATAGCTTTATCCAGACCCTGCCCCCTGAGGAAAGGCCGGATCAGAGCCCGCACCTATCGAACATGAATATTTCGGTCAACGCCT
>JAITLH010000004.1 GCA_031277995.1 Deltaproteobacteria bacterium | reverse complement strand
ACGGTCCTTGGCCACTATTTGGAGATCCAGGTTAAAACCGCCCAAGGCGTCCTTAAGATGTATAACCCCAGATCCCAGCTGACTCCCCAGGCCGGCAATCGCGTGGGGCTGCGTTTCCTTGAGCGGTGCCAGTTCCCTGAGCTATGCCAATAGATCCAATCGCTTTTCCCGGCCCCGTAGCCCCCGGCGCTCCCGTAGCCCCGGGCGCCCGGAGCCAAGGGCACCCGGAGCGCCAAAAAAGCCAAATCGTTTGAAAGGGCCAAAATGGACGCTAAAAAATGGCGAGAAAGACAGTTAAAAGAAAGTACGCTCGGCCTGGGCATGATGTTGCCCTCGTTTGGCGTTATGCTTTTGATCGTTTTTTTCCCCATTGGGGAGGCTTTTATAACCAGCGTAAAAGACTCTCAGGGTCAGTTTACCCTAACTTACTATCGACAAATATTTAACGATCCATATTATTCAACGAATATTTTCTTCACCCTGCGAATCATGATTTTCACGATGGTTTTGACGCTAATTTTTAGTTATCTTATCGCTTTATATACCACTTTTGTAAAAAGTACCCTATCCAGAGCCGTGGGCTTACTGTGTATTTTTACCCGCTTCGTTCCAGGCATAGCCGTGGTTTACGGCTTGATGACCATCCTAAAGGACACCGGGACGCTGAACCGATTTTTCGCGCAATTAGGCTCCAATTTCGATCCCGGTCTTCTCTACACGGCTCCGGGCCTGATCTTCCTAAACGTTTGGTTTAACGTTCCCTTCGCGGCGATGATAATAGGGTCGTCACTGGTCACCATCAACCCCTCGCTTTTGGAAAGCGCCAGGGACGTGGGCGCCGGTTTCCGGGGCATTTTCTTTGAGCTGGTTTGGCCCCTTTCTTACAAAGCGGCCTTGCTGGCCGCCGTGTTGGTATTGATGAATACGGCCAGCGCTTTTACCATTCCTTTTTTGGCCGGTCCCAACTTCCCCAAAATGCTTGGGGTGGCCCTTTATCAAGAGTTTAAAGTATTTTACAACCCGGCCATGGCCTGCGCTCTTTCCGTGGTCATGTTCGCCATTTCTTCTTTGGGAGGATTCGTCTATATTTACGTCCAGATGAAAAAGGATGTCTGGCGTTAAAAAAAGCCAACAAAATCACGCCGCCCATTGGACGCGTGAACCTTGGGCCAAATGAATAAATTTAACGCTTTTGCCCTGTCAATAAAAAACCTTGCCCTTTTAATCCGGCGGTGTTATCATTGATGAAACCAAAGGAGCAAAGTGAAAACGTTGGATCCGTCCCGGGTTTGAGTCAAGAGGGGATTAAGGCCGCCTTTGGCGTCATGAGTAATCCGGCTAACCGCCGCCCCACTCTCCTCACTCGGCCGCGGATCGTCCGATATTTTCCGCTCCCAACCACCCAACTCCGAAGGAGCATATAATGGACAAGGAAGAGAAGAAATTCTCATCCGCGGAACCAATCAGCATGAGTGACAGCGACCTAAACTTTGCCAAAGAAATTGGCAAGGTGGCCGGCACCGATCTCAATTCCTGCCTAACTTGCATGAGTTGCTCAGGCGGGTGCCCCATGTACTCGTACATGGACTACGGTCCTCACGGTATCATGCGGCTGGCGGTTCTCGGACTTAAGAAGGAGGCGTTGACCTCAACAACCATCTGGCGCTGCGCGGGTTGCCATGCCTGCGCCGCCGTTTGCCCCATGGCCATCAACATCGCCGGAGTCATGGACTATTTGCGCGAGGAGTGCCTCAAAGGAAAGTATCCCATAGGTGACAAGCCCATTTTCGAGTTCCATAGAGCTTTTTTGCTCTCGGTCCGCTTTCACGGCCGGTCCTCCAAGGTCGAGCTGATGGGGCTCCATAAGCTTTTCACCATCGGAAGCGGCCCAAAAGCTTGGATGCAAGACGCCTTTTTGGGAGTCAAGATGATTCTTATGCGTAAGCTCCACCTACTCCCTTCTCGCCTGATGAGTTCGGGCATTTCCCAGGTCCGCAAAATCGTTGTCGGCGAATGGCGCGACAGGTAGGAGGCCAAACCATGTCAGAGTATTTGATGGAAGCCACCTATTACCCTGGGTGCACCATGAAGACCGGCGTTGAGGAATCGAATCTGCCCATGGATTTGGTCCTGGAAAAACTCAAGATCAAACTCTACGAGATCGAGGACTGGAATTGCTGCGGCTCTTCCTCGGGCCACGCCGTAAACCACGAAATCGGGACCGCCATGGGCGCCAGGAATCTTTCCAAATCCCCCAAAGGCCGCCCGATCATTATCCCCTGCCCCAACTGCTACCGCAATTGGACCTCGGCCCAATATCACTTGGCCAACGAACCCGAGACCCTCAAAAAATACGAGGATCAGTTTGGCCGTATCAACCTCAGCGACCCCATCCTCAACATCTACGATCTCTACCACCACGTCTTTAACTTGGCCAGGCTCAAGTCGGTCGAGTTTGAAAACACCCAACCGCTAAAAGGCCTTAAAGTCGCGGTGTACTACGGGTGCGGAGCCATGTACCCCAAGTATCTACGCCCCGTGGGACCGCCCAGGGATACGGTGGAAAGGATCGTGACCGAGACCGGGGCCGACGTCATCACTTACCCTTATCCGCACAAGTGCTGCAGCGCCTTCGTTTCGGCCGTCTACCCTGACATCGCGGAAGAGCTAATCACTCAAATCGCAGGCAGCGTCTACGAATCAGGCGGAGACTGCATCGTCACCACTTGCGCTATGTGCCAAATGAACATAGAAATGAGGGAAGTGTCCGCTCGAATGAACAACAAAATCCCTGTTTTTCACCTAAACCAGCTCTTAGCGCTATACTTAGGCGAAAAAGCCTCCGATCATGAGGACTGGTGGAAATACCACCTAATCGATCCCATCCCGGTTTTGAAAAAGGCCGGTCTCTGGGGTTAAGCGTTTTCCGGAAACCCCCACAAACCTGCTCGTAAAAAAAGCGGTCTCTCAATTGAGGGACCGCTTTTTTCGTTTCTGGTTTTGCTTTCTTGTTACATGACTTTTAGTATTTCGCCTGGACGGACAATATCGTTTTGCTTATCGTTTAAGGATTTTAGCTTATCGACGGTCAGTTTGTGCTTATTGGCTATGGAATACATGGTGTCGCCCGGAACCACTTTATAGGTGCCGGAACCGGAGGAACCGGAAGTGGAGGCGGCTTGGGTCACCCTGGCCCCCTTAACGGCTAGCTTTTGGCCAACCCTAATATTGTCCCCAGACAGGTTATTAAGGGAGCGCAGATCGGCCGACCTCATCCCGAAACGTTCGGCAATCTGGCTAACGGTGTCGCCGTTTTGGACCACGTAAGTATCCCCGGAACTTCTGGCCGAGCCCGAGGTAGCCTGGGAGCTAGCGGCCTGGGAGCCCGCGGCCTGGGAGCCCGCGGCCTGTGAGCTCCCGGCTTGGGAGCTCCCGGCTTGGGCGCTTGGCCTAGTCCCGGACGGGGAGCCGCCGGAAACGATTAGTTTTTGGCCGATCCTGATGGCGTCGTCGGATAGATTATTGAGCTGCCTAAGATCGGCCGACCTCATCCCGAAACGCTCGGCTATTTGGCTTACGGTGTCGCCGATTTGGACCACGTAAGTGTCCCCGGAACTTCTGGCCGAGCCTGAGGAAGCCTGGGAGCTAGCGGCCTGTGAACCCGCGCCCTGGGAGCTCGCGGCCTGGGCGCTTGGCCTAGTCCCGGACGGGGAGCCGCCGGAAACGAAAAGCCTCTGGCCGATCCTGATGGCGTCGTCGTTTAAATTATTGACCTGCCTAAGATCGGCCGAACTCATCCCAAAACGCTCGGCGATCTGGCTGACCGTGTCGCCGCTTTGGACCACGTAAGTGTCCGAGGCGTTAATGGATCCCGCCGAGGCCTGGGCGCTTGACCTCTGGGCCGCGGCTTGAGAAGACGACGAAGAGTCGGAGGCCCTCGCGGCCGAGGCCGAAACGGCCAACCTCTGGCCGGGCCTGATGCCGTCGTTGGGAAGGTTATTTAAAGCCCTTAAATCGGCCGAGCGCATATTGAACCGTTCGGCGATCTGGCTTACCGTGTCGCCGCTTTGAACCACGTAAACCTCGGAACCCGGTTCTGGGCTCCTCTGGGCGCTTTGGGTTTCCCCGGTCCCGGCATCCGATCCCCGGCTCGCCGCCGAGGCGACTTGGGTCCTTTGGCTTGAGCCGCCCCCTTCCAAAACCTTAAGTTTCTGGCCAATCCTCAGATTGTCGCCGGTAAGGTTATTTAGCCGCCTAAGATCGGCCGAGGTCATTTTATTTCGATCGGCGATGGTACTGACGGTGTCCCCGGCCACGACCACGTATTCCCTTTCAACCGTGCCCCCGGCGGCGACTTTTAGGGTTTGTCCGGCGTTGATTAAATCGTCGGAAATATCGTTTAATTTTCTGATGTTTTCTTCTTTTACGCCCATGCGCTGGGCGATCCCGCTGATGGTATCGCCTTCCCTGACCTGGTATTCACTGGGGGTGGAGTCGGTTTTGGCGGCGCTGGCCGTGGCGGTCGTCTTTATGGCCGGAACTTTCAAGACTTGGCCGATCCTAAGGTTATTGCTGGCCAGGTTATTGATCTGCCTTAACTCTTCGGAAGTGAGCCCGTAACGATCGGCGATGGTGCTGACGGTGTCCCCGGCCACGACCTTATAGTCGGCCCCGCCGGTGACTTTTGACGGGGGGGCCGGAACGGTTCCTATTTTTAGCTTTTGGCCTACCCTGATATTGGCGCTGGTCAGGCCGTTTAAATCCATGAGCTGCCTTTGGCTGACCTTGTAATTGGCGGCGATGGTACTGATGGTCTCACCGGAGGTAACCGTGTGGGAAGCCGGGACGCCTTCGGAGACCTGAACCCAGGTGTTTCGGCTTGACCTGGAACCGTTGGAGGCGGTGAGGGGAAGATTTGAACGGATGTTTAAGATCTGGCCTTCCCTTATGTTGTTTGAGGCCAGCTTATTGTCGGATTTAATCTGCTCGGCCTTGACCCCGTATAGTTTGGCTATGCCCAAAATGGTATCGCCCGAGCGGACCCGGTGACTGATGGAATCGATGACCTGGGGCCTCCTAACTTGGTTGGAGGCCACGACCGTGGGCCTTTGGGGCTGGGTTGAACCGGGCCTTCCGCTTGGCGCTTGGGCCACGGCCACTGGGGGCGCCGGCGGCGTCGGCGGCTCGTCGCTTACGATAACCACGGGCGGCGAATAGGCCGGGGCGGGCCGGGGCCTTTGCCTCTGGGCCGCGGCCACGACGGTGTCGGTCGTTTCGGGCGGCATGGTGGAGGGGAGAACCAAAGTCTGGCCGCTGGCCAAACGGGTTTTTTCGGAGACGTCGTTGTATTGGCTAACCACCGATGGGGTAAGGCCATGGCGACTGGCCACCTGTTCCACGGTTTCGCCCCGACGGGCCGTGTAGGTAATTAAGCCGCCCCCCCGCTTTGACTCCGGCAGCTGGGCGTACATGCGATAAAAAGTGGCCCTGCTCCCCTCGGGCACCCTCAAAACGAAGTTGGTTTCATTGGGCGGGGTGGCGTTTCTCTTCAAATGGGGATTTAATTCTTTAATGCGATCCAAACTACTGCCCGAAAGTTCCGCCGCGACGGAAAGGGCCAAAGGTTGCGGGACGATTACGTCTTCCCAGGCGTCCGGGGGGCTGGATTCGATTTCCAGGCCGTAGGCTTGGGGATCTTTGGAGATGATGGCCGCGGCCAGAAAGCTGGGCACGTATCTTTTGGTCTCATTGGCCAAAAAGCCGTCCCTTTTGGCCATGTCCCAATAGTTATCCGTGTTGGGATCCTTCATGCCCCGCATGATCTTGGCTTCGCCCGTATTGTAGGCCGCGATGGCCAAGGGCCAAGAATTGAACATGTCGTGCAAGGCTATGAGGTAATCGGCGGCGGCGTAGGTGGATTTGACCGGATCCATCCTCTCGTCCATATATTCGTTTATGACCAAACCGTAATTCCGGCCGGTGGAAGCGATAAACTGCCAAGGGCCCACGGCGCTGGCGTGGGAGACGGCCTCGGTCCTAAAACCGCTTTCGATTAAGGCCATGTAGACCAAGTCTTCCGGCAAACCCTTTTGGCGCAAAATGGCCTTCATCATGGGGATGTATTTTTGGCCTCGGGACAAAGATCTAATCATAAAGCCCCGGGCGTCGTTTAAAAAATATCTTAGGTTAACCAATACTTCTTGATTAAGTTCCAAGGGCATGTCCTCGCGATGTCCGGCGAGGGCCATGATCTCTTGCCCGACCATCTGATCGAGTCTTTCCTCAAACTGAGGGCCCAATTGGTAATATTTTTGACCGCCCGACGAGCGTCCCTCCCTGGCCACCTGGGAAGCTTGCCGCCCAATGGTGGAATCTCGCCCGGTGGACGAGCCGCAGGAACTAATCGCGAAAGCCACGGCCATGGCCCAACAAAGGGTGGCCAAGCCCGACAGTCTGACATTTTTCATAGAAACACCTGAAATCGCCTTCGAAAACCGACGCGACACGCGCTAAGGACCAATCAAGTCGCAAACGACCCGTCCGTTAGCGGACAAAAGAAAGCAACTAGGCTTAAACGAAAGCCCATTACAGCTAATTTTGCCCATTAGCCGATTTTATATTTATTTTTTAATTATTAGACTAAAGATTTAATCTATCAAGGTTGAGTACGGTTAAACAAAATAAAAAAAACAGCCTTATGGCCAAGCCCGGAGCGAAAACACACCCAATTTTACCCTCCAGACTATCCAGGCTCCCCCCTATCGAGGCCCAAACGGCCCCTTAGTCCCACAAAACTTGTTTCTCCTCCAAGGTTTGTGGGCCAAATTTCCCCGCCCTAGGCCCTGGGCCCTGGCCCCTGGGCCCTGGGCCCAACTTACCCTCAGGCTAAGTATCGGAACCTTCCCAGGCCAAAGGCCTACCCCACAAAAAGCTCCCCTGGGATGCCATTTTCGTGGAATTAAAATTAATTGGTTTTAGCGATATTGTTAAGTAAACATTCTTTTAGTCGTTATACAATTTGTTATATTTATTAAGACTCTAAGATTGTAGATAAAAATAAAAATGAGCCTAGAATTTTACTAAAAAAATTAAAAAATAACATAATAACTCTTTACAAACAATATCGCGCAAATTCATGTTTCTTACTTCACAATTATACCATTTTTTTAGCCAAGCGCCAAAAAAAAGGCCACCCCGGCCCTAGGCCAGCCCAAAACCCTAAGCCGGTCGTTGGAAATTCTTCCCTTTTCCCATAATCCCCGGACCGATTGACCTAAGCGCGGGAAATCATGAATAAAAAAAATCACCTTCGCGCGGGCCAAGTTAAGCGAAAACCGTCCTTTGGACGCGCTCAATTCCCAATAAACGCGCTACGATAACCCAACCGACAGTGGTCATCGGCATATTGTATACAACTTAGACCCCGGACGCAAGGGCTGCCCAATTTCCCCAATCAATTCCCTCTGCCGTCCGTATCTACCGAGAATTCTAAATATTTTCATCGCAAAACTTAAAAACTTAAATAATCATTTACTCTCATAAAGCCACCGCCGCCCGGCCAATAAAAACCACTCCCCACAATTCTCCCTTAAATAGTTCCCAAAATCCAAAAAAATATTACCTTCCTAATCACACTTATCCAGTCAGCGCCCCAAAATTCGCTAATCGCCACCCATTTTAAAGCCCTCTACCGTAAACCTTTATCAAATTTCCTACCCGAACGCCCAATTATCCAATGGGTTTTTATTCGCCGACAAACCCCCAGCCCTAACACCCCCGAAATCGCCCTCCCCCCCCAGGGCCCAGCCCCCGGGCCCCGGGCCCCCCTAAACCCCATCGCCCACGACAAGCCGAGAATACGCCCAAAGCGGAAGGAATTTTTACCCAAAAAAGTTTATGCTATAATCTTCCCCAAGCCCGACCATGGGCACTTCTTAACTCGGGAGTTTTGGTATGACAAAAGACATATCGACTGAAACCTTAGGCAATCTATTTACTCACTTATATGAGTATTTAGATAGCGACGATCCGGAAACCAGCGCTTTGGATTTAATCGATCTACTAAAAATACTTACTGATTTTAACAATGACATTAATGTCTTATCTGATTTTCAAAGCGAGCCCGATGAGGTTTCGTTCTCGGCTTTAAAAGAGCGCAGGAACGAAAAAATTCTTGATTTGCGTAAGGAGCAAACTTTTAGTAAACTGGACCCCTATTTTGGGGATTTCGAGGCGGTCTTAAGCCTTACCGAATCGTTATACCAGCGACATGTCGCGTCTAAAACGACCAAGCCAAAAAAGGCCACACCCAAACCGGCCAAAACCAAACCGGCCAAGCCAAAACCCTCCCCGAAAACCCAAAAGAAAACCGATATTGGCCCAGAATAAACCCGTTCCGGTTAACGGGCCAAAAAAAACATTCGCTTCGAGTCCAAAAACTCGCGGCGCCTCAAAAACGCGCCCGAGATTTTTTTAACTCAAAAATCTAAAACCTCATCCCCTCACCCATACGCACAGGCCCGCCAAGGGCCCTGGGAGCGCCTGTGCCCCCTTGCCCCTAGCCCGGGCCCCCACCGGTACCCGCTAGGGTAACAAAACCCCGCCGCGGGCCTTTTATGGCCGTTTGGGGCCCGGTTTTAAACGGACCTGAGGTTTTCTATTTTGGGTTTATTTATCGGCCGACCGGCCAGCTCGCCTCGAGCTATTTTGGCGCGAAATGTCACGTAAATAGACGTAAACCAATCCCCCAACAATCACGCTAAATTACTAAATATATATCGGACGTTCGTAAAAAATATGCGAAAAAATGATGCCATCGTCACGCCCGAGCTTCTACTTTGGGCGAGAAATAGAATCGCCCTATCCACGGATACCATCGCCGACTACGTAAAAGTCCCACCCGAAACTTACTTGACCTGGGAAAAGGGCAAAGCCTATCTTACCGTAAATCAGGCCAGGGCCTTCGCCAAAATCACCAAGATACCTTTCGTTTGGCTTTTTCTGGATCGCCCACCCGAAAAACGACAATTGCCAAAGCCCACCGATTATCGCTCCAGCCCAGCCATTTCGACTAACCAAATCACGCTAACGAGGCATCTAATCGCCGAGGTCTCCTTTAGGCGAGATGCCATGATTGAGCTTTATAACGAACTAAACTATCCCTTGCCAAAATTTACTATCGACCTTGATTTCACTTCCAAATCCGAGGCCTTAATCGCTCAAAAAATCAAAAACCTTCTGGGCCTTGATAACGATAGCCAAGCCGCCCCAAAAAGTCCCGACCAAGCCTTCGATTTTTACCGAAAATCCCTATCCGACCTCGGCATTCTCGTTTTTCAAGCGGATAAAATCGCTCCCCGTTACCTACGGGGCCTGTCTATCCACGATTCTATCTTTCCCATAATTGTCGTAAACCGCCAAGATGAATTTAACGCTAGAATATTTTCCCTTTTTCATGATTTTATCCATATTTTAACCAAAACATCAGGAATTTGCAATAATTTTAACTACAAAAATAATGATAAATTTGATTTTGAAACATGGTTAAATAAAATAGTCTCTAAAGTCTTATCAACCGAGGACACCCATTTTTTTAACCCTAAAAAAATGAATAAAACCAGCCAGATAAATTATCGAAATAATCCAAGCTTAGACATATATTCTAAAGTTGGCGAATTATACGCTTCTACCGTATTCGCGGCCTTTAACCAACATCTAATAACTGCCAGAGATGTTTCATACTACTTTTCCGGCTTAAAACTTGAACATTTTAGCCAAATGGAAAAATCATACCTAGACCCCGCCCTTGCCGGCGGCCTTTAGCCGCCCACCCCTCCCAACCTCTTCGCCCAGCCCAAGCCCACCAGAATCCACCCTTGCTCCCAAAAGCTTTGGGACCCTTGGGCCAAAATTTCTTTTGTCAAACAATTTGTTGCGGTTTACCCTTTGGTCTCCATGGGCTAGCCCTTTGGGCTTTACGATGGGACGCCTCTTTTAAAGATCTGCCGACCCTTAGGGGCCTTTAAGCTCCCGGCCGAAAACCGCAAACTTTGGGCCGCGTCTTAAAAATAACCCGGCCGCCCCTGGGCCAGGCCAAAGTTGGCTTGGCCAATTTTACAAACCTTGCGAGATTTTGCCGCCGGGCCCTTTCGAGGCTACCAACAATCGTCAAATTTCTTGACTAAAAAGCGTTTTTGAAGTATTAACATTACATGTTTGAAGGATCCGTTAGGTGGACCAAATTTTTCGAGAGATTGGGGATCCAGACCGGCTTTTAGTAGTAATCGCCCGGGCTTTGGCGCTTTTGTTGAAGGTTCAACGTAGCGTAAGGAGGCCTTTTAGGCCTTTGGGCCTGGCCGGCCAAGGGATTAAAGAAACCCAGCCCGTTTTTTTTAAATTTTTGCCGCCCCGGCGGTGAGATTGGCCGGAATCGTCTGGACCAAACCGTTTGGGGCCTGGAATCGCGATTTTTTCGCGCCGTTTAGGAAGAGAGACTCTCCGGTTCGTCCAAGGGGTATGGGCGTTTAGATTTTAAAGTTTTAAAACATTTTTAAATTAAAGAGTTAACACTCAAAACGTAAGATAATATAGTGGTTTTGATATGAAACATCCTTCGTTTTAAGCCATACGTTTACCCCCGATAAGGGGTTTTTTTTCCTTTTTTGTTGACTTTCCGTAAGTGCAAAGAAATCAAACTAATTATTCCCGTGGGGTTAACTATGGCGCTCCATTAGTGGCTTGATTCGGGCAGACGCGAAAAACGCTTTTAGCGAAGAAAGTTCGCCGGGCTTACTTGTTTTAGACAAAATTTTGAAAATCGCCAGGAAAAGCCAGACCTTTTTTCGCCGATAACCTTTCTTTGAGTAATTTTTTGAATCTTGAAAACAAACACAGCTTTTTGGAGGCTATTTACGATGGCATTTGTCCCCCCCATTAAAAAGATCATTACTTTGCCGCTTAAGGCTACGGCCCTGGCCCTGGGCGCCTTTATCGCCCTGGCGGTCTCCTCGGGTTCGGTGGCCTTGGCCAGCGAGACAAACCTGTTGGTGCCCGAGCTTGAGCCATGGCAAAACAAGCTTTTGATCGGAGGATTGGTCGTTTGCGTTCTGGGCCTTTTGTTTGGTTTATACCAATACATTGGCATTAAGAAAGTCAAAGCCCATCCCTCGATGCTTGACGTCGCGGCCATGATCTACGAAACATGCAAGACATATATGTATCAACAGGCGAAATTACTGGTCATTCTTTTAATCTTCGTCGGCGTGTGCATCTCCTTTTATTTCGGCTTTTTGATGGAGATGGGCGTGGGTTCGGTGATTCTCATCTTGCTTTGGACCATCATCGGAATCCTGGGCTCCTATTCGGTGGCTTTTTTTGGCATGCGGGTCAACACCCTGGCCAATAGCCGGATGGCCTACACCTCGTTGGAAAAAAAGCCCCTTAAGCTTTTGAGTATTCCCTTGGACGCCGGAATGAGCATCGGGGTTTTATTGATCTCCGTCGAGCTCGTGATGATGCTCATTATTTTGGTATTTATTCCCAGGAATTTGGCCGGGCCTTGTTTTATCGGTTTTGCCATCGGCGAATCCCTGGGCGCCAGCGCCCTTAGAATCGCCGGCGGCATCTTTACCAAAATCGCCGACATCGGTTCCGACCTTATGAAGATCGTCTTTAAAATCAAAGAAGACGATCCCAGAAACCCCGGGGTTATCGCCGACTGCGCCGGCGACAACGCGGGCGATAGCGTGGGGCCTACCGCTGACGGCTTTGAAACTTACGGCGTTACCGGGGTGGCCCTGGTTACCTTCATCTGCCTAGCCGTGGGTGGAGGTTCGGCCAAAAATATCCAGCTGATACTTCAAACCAATTTATTGACCTGGATCTTCGTGATGAGGATCCTGATGCTGATAACCTCGGTGGTCGCCTTCTACGTCAATAAGATCTGGTCCAAGGCCCGCTACGGCAATACCGAGGATTTTGATTTTGAGGCCCCCCTGACTAGCTTGGTCTGGTTTGGCTCGATCCTCTCCATCATCATGACCTTCATCGTAAGCTATATCTTGCTTGGCCCCCATTCGGACTTCGCCAACGCCAGCTCCGAACACGGCGCGAAATACTGGTACGTTCTCGCCTCCATCATTAGCTGCGGAACCTTGGGAGCGGCCCTCATCCCCGAATTCACCAAAATCTTCACCTCGGGAAAATCCGCTCACGTCCGCGAGACCGTGGAAGCCTCCAAGGAAGGCGGGGCCTCGCTTAACATTTTGGCCGGTTTCATCGCCGGAAATTTTAGCGCTTTTTGGATGGGCATGGTTTTCGCCGTTTTGATGCTTTTGGCTTATCTATTTAGCCAGGCCGGTTTGGTAGCCGTCATGCAATACCCCTCGGTTTTCGCCTTTGGCCTTGTGGCCTTTGGCTTTTTGAGCATGGGCCCGGTCACGATCGCGGTTGACAGCTATGGTCCGGTGACCGACAACGCCCAGTCCATCTATGAGTTAAGCTTAATCGAGGAAATTCCCGGAATCGACGAGGAACTGGAAAAAGAGTTTGGCCAAAAGCCCGACTATGAGAAAGCCCACTACTATCTGGAAAGTAACGACGGGGCCGGAAACACCTTTAAGGCCACGGCCAAACCCGTTTTGATTGGAACGGCCGTCGTGGGCTCGACCATCATGATCTTTTCGACCATTTTGGTCATCCAAGAAGCCCTGGGAGTCAAACCCGAGGAAATTTTAAATATCTTAAACCCCTACACCATCATCGGCTTTTTGTGCGGGGGCGCGGTCATCTACTGGTTTACCGGGGCCTCGACCCAGGCCGTTTCCACCGGCGCCTACCGCGCGGTGGCCTATATCAAGGACAATATCGATCTTGACCCCAACGCCTCCAAGAGCGCGGCCGTGGAAAACTCGAAGGAAGTCGTTAAAATCTGCACCGTATACGCCCAGAAAGGCATGTTTAATATCTTCATCGCGGTTTTCTCCTTCGCCTTGGCCTTCGCCTTCCTCTCAAGCCCGGTGAGCGGGAACGAATCGGTTAGCTTTTTTATTTCCTATCTGCTTTCGATTGCTTTCTTTGGCCTTTACCAAGCCGTCTTTATGGCCAACGCCGGCGGATGTTGGGATAACGCCAAAAAAGTGGTCGAGGTTGACTTGCAACAAAAAGGCACCCCCCTCCACGACGCCTCGGTGGTGGGCGATACCGTCGGCGACCCGTTTAAGGACACTTCTTCCGTGGCCTTAAACCCCATCATCAAGTTCACCACCCTTTTTGGGATGCTGGCCTTGGAAATCGCCATCGCCCCGACCTTTACCGGGGTCCCCGAAGGCGCCCACGAGGCGGTCCATGCCGCCGGCGAGACGGCCGCCTCCGGGAGCTCCACCCCCATCGTGGTGGGTTTCGTTTTCTTGGCCGTGGCCCTCTACTTCGTTTACCGTTCCTTCTACGGCATGCGCATCTCCAAGCTCCAGCCGGGAGAGGACAAGGCCGAAAAGAACTAACCTTTTTTAAAAACGCCTTTTAACCGACAAACCCGGCTTATGGCCGGGTTTGTCATTTGGGCCAAAAAAAACATAACGCTTAAACACTCAAATACAAATAACCATACCCAGAAAATATACCCATGACCTCCAAGGAAAAAATACGCGCCGACGACCTATTGGTCCGTTTGAACATTTGCGAAAACCGAAGTAAGGCCCTTTCATTGATCATGGCCGGCCGGGTTTACGGACCCACGGGCGAACGCGTCGACAAAGGCGGCAAAACCTTTGCCCCGGACACGGTACTAAGCCTAAGCCCGGGAAGGCAATTTGTCAGCCGGGGCGGAACCAAGCTGGCCGGGGCCTTGGAAGAACTTGGCATAGAGCCAAAGGGTTACAACGCCTTGGATTTGGGCGCTTCCACCGGCGGCTTTACCGATTGCTTAATCAAGGCCGGGGCGGCCACGGTAACGGCCGTGGACGTGGGCCGGGGCCTAATCGATCAAAGCCTTAGAAACGATCCCCGGGTAACTTTAATCGAGGGTTTAAACGCCAAGTATCTGGACCAAGTCGATCCGGCCACCCTAAAGGCGCCCTTCGATCTGGCCGTGGCCGATCTAAGCTTTATTTCCCTTTCCCTGATCCTTCCTAAAATTCCCCCTTTCCTTAAGCCCGATGGCCGCATCCTGGCCATGGTCAAGCCCCAATTTGAGGTGGGGCGCCACCAAGTGGGCAAAGGCGGAATCGTCAGAAACCCCGAGCTCATGGAAGAATCGGTCAACAAGATTTCCGCCCTGGCCTTGGACTTTGACCCGCCTTTCCAAGAAACCGCCCGCTCCCACTCCGTCCTTACCGGCAAACGAGGGAACCAAGAGTTTTTCATACTCTTTTCGAGGGTGCCCTGACCCGTCCGACCCGAAAAACCCCTAAACCAAAAACGGCCCCAAGCTCTCCCAGAGCCCCCCCGGCCACTTGCCCTTGGCATAAAGCCCCTTCCCACAAAAAAAGCCCGCCCCGGGGCCCCTGGACCCGACGCGCGCCAAGTTTGCCACAGGCATGCCAAGTTTTCGTTTAAGCCACTTCTGGCCATGAAAGGACGCGGGGCTTAAACGTAGCCAAAAAACCCCAAGGGCGTGAGGCGAAGTAGACAGGATAGGCGGCCAAGCCAAAGGCGGGGCACCAAGCGGAGAAGACAGGATAGGAGGCGAAGTCAGAGGAGCGGGGCACCAAGCGGAGGTGACAGGATAGGCGGCTAAGCCAAAGGAGGGGCATCAAGCGAAGAAGACAGGATAGGCGGCCAAGTCAAAGGAGCGGGCGGGACAGGGAGGCGCGGGCCAAGCCAAAGACCTCTGGCCAAGGCAATGAAGTACAGCCAAAGGGAATCATGGATGATTATTTAAATGACCTTTAACAACAATAATAAAATATAAGCAATAAATTTAAAGTTTTGATAGATAAATTATTAAAAAAATGATTCGTACAAAGCAGATCTGGCGTTTAACTGTTCATTAAGAAATGTTTCATCATAAAGTTCAA
>JAITLH010000450.1 GCA_031277995.1 Deltaproteobacteria bacterium | reverse complement strand
TTTAGGCCTCGTAGACGATTTCCCCGCCCACGATGGTCTTTAATACTTTGCCCCTCAGGGGTCGGCCTTTAAAGGGGCTATTGCGGCTCTTGGACTTGGAGGTCTCAACGTCGTAACGGCTCGTGAAATCCGGGGAAAAGATGGTTATGTCAGCCGGGGAGCCGAGATTTAAGGTGCCGCCCGGGATCCCCAAAGTCTTGGCCGGGTTTAGGCTAAGAAGTTGGACGAGCTTATTGGGACCGAGTTTAAGATCCTCCGTCAGCTCATGGGTGAGGCTTAAGGCCGTCTCCAACCCTATGACCCCAAAGGAGGCTTCCATGAACTCGCATTCCTTTTCCAAGATCGAATGGGGAGCGTGATCGGTGGCTATCAAATCAATGGTCCCGTCCATGATGGCTTCCCTAAGGGCCTTTTGGTCCGAGGCGGCTCGAAGGGGCGGATTCATTTTTCGGTCGGTATCGTAGCCCATGACGTCCTGGTCGGTTAAAAACAGATAGTGCGGGGCGGTTTCGCAGGTGACCTGGACTCCCCTGGCTTTAAATTGCCTGATTAACTCCAGGCTAAGGGCCGACGAGACATGGCATATGTGAATGGGGGCATCGGTTAAACCGGCCAAGGCCAGATCTCGGTAAACGGCGATGGATTCCGCCTCGGCCGGAAAACCCCTTAGGCCAAGCTTTGTGGAGACCCGGCCCTCGTGGATCTGGCCGTCTTTGGAAAGGGAGCCTTCCTGGGCGTGGGTGAGGGGTAAGAGGTTACAAACTTTGGCGTAACCTAAAACCCGCCTCATGACCGACGAATCGGCCACCCATCGGCCATCGTCGGTTACGGCCACGGCCCCGGCCTCCTTAAGTTCGTTATACTCGGTAAGCTCCCCACCCTTAAGTCCCCGGGTCATGGCGGCGCTTTGGTAAAGCCTGGCCCCCTTAATGTCTTTGGCCTTGCCTAGTAAGGAACTAACCAACTCGGCTTGATCGATGGGCGGAGAGGTGTTGGGCATGGCCAAAACCGAGGTAAAACCCCCCGCGGCGGCCGCGGCTAGGCCCGAGGCCAGATCTTCTTTGTACTCATGCCCGGGTTCCCTTAAGTGGACATGAATATCAATGAGACCGGGGAAGATCCACAAACCCCTGGCTTCAATCGCCACCCGACCTTCGCTTCCAATCCGAGATTCCAAGTCGATGCCCGCGACTCGTCCATCTTCGATTAGGATGTCGGCAAGGTGATCGATCTTTTGGGCGGGATCAATCAAACGACCATTTTTTATAACAATTGGCTGACCGGACATGGCTTTAACCCAACAGGGCCTCCCTGGGTTAAAAGTCGAGTTTGAACCGGCTCGACTCGTTATGGCTTAGACCGCGGAAAAAACCCAGCGGCTAAGCGATTGGGCGCGTGGTTTCTGATTTCCACGCGCCGGTTAAAATTTTTCCAGGCAACGATAAAATTTCCCAGGCGCTGCGGGAATTTTTTCGTTGGTACAATATACGCGCGCGTATATTGGTTTAAGGTTGCGATAATATCCATGCGGATAGCTTATTTATTAGTTAATAACTAATTTATATATCCCATAGTTTGTAGTTTTACGCTCTAATCGCTTCCATAGATTCTGTATGTTATGCGTAATTTGTCCGATTCCCAGAGTTAGGCAATACGCTCCCGGTCTAAAAAAGTAAAGAATATCAATAAGTTAATAGGCCAAGTTTACCTAACTGTGAAAGTATGGCCATTGTCCCAAATCCCATTCCGCCGCCAAAAAAATCTCCCCAAGAAAATTTTTTCGGCGGCGATGACTACCACAGGCGGGCCGGGAGATTACGCTTCCATAAGGGGTTCCGAGATGACGGGCGTCTTTTTAACGACCGGGGCCGGGGTTCTCCGTTCGATATTGTCCACAAGTAAATACAGTAAGGCCATGCGGATGGCCACGCCGTTAGTGACCTGCTCCAAGATCACCGATTGTGGGCACTCGTAAACGTCGGGCGTTAGCTCAACGCCTTGATTGACCGGGCCCGGATGGAGAAGAAGGCAGCCGGGTTTGGCCAGCTTTAGCCGATCGGCGTTAAGGCCGTAAACGGTGGCGTATTCCCTGGCCCCGGGAAAGAGCTGCCCGGATTGGCGCTCTAACTGAATGCGCAGCATGATGACGGCGTCGGCGCCCTCTAGGGCCGGTTCGGGCCTTGAGTGGACGGTGACCCCGTATTCTTCGGAAAGGCCGGTGACCATCATGGAAGGGGGGCCGCAGACCGAGACGCTCGCGCCCAGGGTTTTTAGGCCTATCATGTTGCTTCTGGCCACCCGGCTATGGGCGATGTCGCCAATGATGGCCACTTTTAAGCCGGCGATATGGCCGAGCTTTTGCTTTATGGTCATTAAATCCAAAAGGGCTTGGGTCGGGTGGGCGTGGGCCCCGTCGCCGGCGTTTAAGACCGGACAGGCCAGCCTTTGCCCCAGAAAATAGGGGGCGCCCGAGGCCGAGTGCCTGATGACCAAGGCGTCCGGATTCATGGCCATGATGTTTTTGGCCGTGTCCAGGAGGGTTTCCCCCTTGGACATTGAGGAACCGGAGGCGGAAAGGGCGATGGTGTCGGCCGATAGCCGTTTGGCGGCCACTTCAAAGCTAAGCCTAGTCCTGGTGGAGTTTTCGTGAAAAAACAAGACCACCAGCTTCCCCTTCAAAGTGGGAACTTTTTTTATCTCCCGTTCCGAGATCTCCTTGAAGGTCTCGGCCGAATCCAAAATGGCCAGAAGGTGCTCGGCGCTAAACTGATCCAAATCGATTAAGTCCTTCGGCCAGACTAGGTGTTCATATGCCATTTCGCTACCCCCCTTGGTTTTAAACCAAACTCAGGTTAAAAAAAATCCCCTTAAAAAGGGGATTAAATAAAAACCAAATGTCTGAAAAAACCCAACCCAGCCAAGAAGGCACCCCCCAAAGCGCCACCGCAACTCCCAAATTCTTGCCCATGGCCGTATCCCGGGCCGCTCTCAAGCATTAGCTTAATCGCGAGCAGGCCTCGCTCCGGGCAAGAAACGCGGTATGACAAAGGTTTTGTTATCCCGCGAAGGGTTTTAATCATGGCTTGGTTAGACATTTTCGACTCGACGATCCCCTAAAATTTTCGTGGCGAGATTCCCATGGCCCCGTCACGTTTTCTTTTCGACTTGAAGGTAGTCATTTCCTTTTCGAGCTACCTTAAAAAATATAACAACTTTTTTAAATTTCGGCCACATTTTTTTATTGACCAGTGGTTTCAATAATTTATCAGAGCTTCATCTTACTCGATCTTCTTCCAAAGGCGCTCTTTGCGAAGCCGTTGAAAAAAGGAACGATCTTCACCCAAGGTATCCCACGACCAGTATAAACGCCAAGCCTTACCGCGCAAAAAGGAGATGTGGACCGTTCCCCAGGAACGCGAGTCATTGGAGTAGTCGCGGTTATCGCCCATCATGAAATAAGATTCGTCCGGGACGATGGACGGGCCATAATCCCTGGCCGAGCCGGTTATGTACGGGTTGTCGTAGTGCCCATGGGGGTCATCGATGGGCTGGTCGTTTATGAAAATTTTGCCCCGGATGATTTGGATTTTTTCCCCAGGCAGGCCAATGACCCTTTTTACGAAGTCGACTTCGGGCTCCAGCGGATACCTAAAAATGACCACGTCGCCTCGTTTGGGGAGGCCGGTCTTAAAAAGTACGTTATTGGTAAAGGGATTCCTGACCCCATAGACGAATTTAGTCACCATTACCCGGTCCCCTTCAAGAAAGGTCGGGATCATGGAACCGGAGGGTATATGAAAAGCCTGGATCACGAAACTGCGGATGGTCAAGGCCAAAAAGAGGGCAAAGGCAATCGCCTTGGAGTATTCCCAGACCTGCGCCTTAAAGGCGGCAAACCCCACCAGCTTCGGCGCCTTGTCTTGGGTTTTATCGGTTGACTTTTCGGCCGCGCTATCCGTGCTTTTTGCCGTGGCCTTGGCCGTGCTCTTGGCCGAAGTCTTATCCGTAGACTTATCCGAAGCCTTTTTCGTTATTTCCCCAGCCCTGGCCTTGGATTTATTTTTATCTTTTCTCTTCAACTAACCTACCAAGTTGTGATTTTTATCACCCTAAAAAACTATCTCTTAACCCATCGGTTAAGAAAAAAACTGCTTTCGCAATTTCAGTCAATAAATTAACACTACTTTGATTTCTTTAATCATGCTTTAGACTCCACCTGGAACCTTTCCAGCTTCCCCACAGCCTAAGTCGTTTAGACAAATTTCAAACTTTCATATTATACAATAACCAGCCGCCTTTGTCCAGGACGAAAGAAGGCCCAAAAACGCTCTAAAATTTTTCTAACTAGGTAATTATCCTATAAAAAAATCGTTTCCTACGTGCCCCGCCAGGCCTGCCCGCATCAATAAATATGTTTAAAATTTTGACCTCCTTCCCCAGCCCAGTTAAATAATACCAC
>JAITLH010000434.1 GCA_031277995.1 Deltaproteobacteria bacterium | reverse complement strand
TCGTAAATTTAATAACTCTACAATAAAATCATAAACGCTTTGGGCTTCAAAAGGCCCCCAATAATTTTTTTTCGCGAGCAGGCCCACGGTTAGGCTAAGTCACGGCCGAAAGCTCTCTTGAGGGTCAGAACTACAATTGACCTGACCTTCCATCAAAGTTAAAATGGGCAAACTAAAACAAAAATGAGCCCGGCTAGGCCGAGGCCGACAAATTAGTCGCGGGCCCATTTGTAAACGAAATACTCAAAAAAATCAAGAAAATTAAAAAAGGTCTGGGCAAACCAACCCGACAATTGGGTATTATAGCTTGGTTTTTGTTAGTTTCATATAGTTTAACAATTCTTTTTAAGTTTGATTTGTTTAAAACTTACTTTCACTAGTATACTTGGTAACTTTCATTTAAATTTGGCACCCTCCCCTGGCTGGAGTCAGACGATTTCTGGCTTTGTTTTTGTAATGTGGGAATAAATATGTTTAGAAATCTTTCCATCGCTATTATTTCGCTACTTTTTATAACGGTCTTTTCCGGGCAACTGGCCTGGGCCGAGGACGATAAGACTAATTCTTCACCAGCGGCTCTTTCCAGCGATGAGGCGGCCAGCCCAATTGAAACTTTGCCCGTAGCGACGACGGACGTCTCGGCCGCCGATGAGCATTTACGTAAGTTGTGGCAAGATAACTCTAGCAAGTACGCCAACATCACTAGCGAGATTTCGGAACTTTTGGGCCCCAACGAAAATCTCTCCAAGCAGCTGGCCAACGTCACTAATTTAATGGCCGAGTTTAACCGTTTTAAGCTGATTTTCCAAACCTCGGCCGGTCACCCCAGTGAGCAAGTTGAGGTTTTGGGTAATATTAAACGCTTGCGGCAACTTTTGGCATCGGAACTGGGCCCGCTGGAAACCAACCTAAATAATCTCAACTTAAAACTTGACGAGGCCGAAAGCACCAAGGATTCCATCGCCGAGATGGTCGATTCGGGCGATCCCAATATCGTCAATTACCAAAGGAACATTGAACAGGCCATCTCCAGATTGCAAGCCGCCCAAAGTAGTCTGACCGACACGATTAATCCCATCAAATCGGCCATAGACACCTTGGATAAATCCATCGCCGAAATAAACCTAAAAATCCCCACTATTTGGAATAGCTATTATTTTGGCGACACGGGTTTGGGAGGCGTTTTTCAGATCCAAAAGGACCTTTTTAGCTGGTTTGATTCCTTCGCTTTGCGGGCTATTTTCATGTTTCCGCAGGATCGAGATTCCCGGGTCTCCTCGCTTTTTCGGTTCATAGTAACCCTGGCCATCATGGCCCTGGTGGCCTCGATAATTTTCACTTACCAAAAGAAAATACCCCCCGACTTTGCCGATCTGTTTTCGGTGTTTTTTAAGGGCCCCTGGATAATCATGTCCCTGGGCCTGGCTTTAATGGCCGCCTCCATGACCCAGATGGGAGGCAGTTATCTGCTTTTAAAACTTCCGGGCATACTTCTGATCATCAGGGCCTTGGCCACGGTCAGCTGGCGACTTAGGATCTGGACTAACCCGGCCTTGAAGGATAATCGCTCCCCCCTGCACCGTTTCTACGCCCCGTCGGCCCTGGGCGTGGCTTTTCTTTTTTCGGATCTGCCGGCCAGCGCGGTGACCGTGGTTTGGCTAATCACCATGGCCTTTTTTCTATACTACCTAAACCGCTTTGGAAAAAAAGCCGATGAAAAACCCAAGTCCCTGCCAGAACTGGTGGCTTACGGGAGCGGCATCTACTTTGCCCTGGGATCTTTACTGGTAACGATTTTGGGCTATTCGAGACTGGCCATCCTGGTTTTCATGTGCCTTTTCGCCTTGGCTAATATTCTTATCCTGGGCAGCGCCTTGGTGGTCTTGACCGTTAAGATCTGCGACTATGTCTTTAATCCCAAAATAGCCCCCATAAAAAACGCCCTGGCCAATTCCCTGGCCGCCCCCTGCTCCTTTTTACTCTCCCTTTTTTCGGCCCTGCCTTGGCTTTTGGGCGTTCCGGGCTCGACAAATTTACTTGATTCCATGATGAACCGAGGTTACAACGTGGGCTCGGCATCGATAAGTTTTTATCGAATATTTTTCATCATAATGCTGCTGCTCTTGTTTCGTTCCATGGGGGCCTTGGCCAATACTTCCTTGGTACATCTAAACGATAAGTTTAATAACCTTAAAAGCGGTTTTATGCAATCGATTAGAACCTTGATGAACTACATCATCTGGTGTCTATTCGCCGTCATCGCCTTAAGCTTATTGGGGGTAAATTTTACTTCCATCATCTTGGCGGCCACGGGCTTTAGCGTTGGCATAAGCATGGGTTTGCAATCCATCGTCAATAACCTTTTTAGCGGTTTGATTCTGATTTTGGGGGGAAACGTTCAAATTGACAATCTTATCGAGGTTGATGGGGTCATCGGAAAAGTCGTGGGCATAAATATCCGCTGCACCGTCTTGGAGCCGGCCGATAATTCCTGGGTCTACGTTCCAAATTCCAGCTTGGTTAACGGCCGCTTTATCAATTGGACCAGAAATAATCGCTTGGTTAGGCGTAAAATTGATTTTAGGACCGTCTACGGAACCGACATCGACAAGGCCCGAGAGATCATGATCCAAGCGGCCATGAAGGCCAAATACGCGGCCAAGGTTGATCCCTTCCTCCCCTCGGTGAGCGTCACCGATCTCTCCGAAAACGCCGTGATTCTGACACTGGCCGTGACCATCCTGGACATTGACCAAAACGCCTCCACCCAATCAGAGATCCGGGAGGGCATCTACAAGGGTTTTAACGAAAACGGCATTGGCTTCTATATCGGTAGTAGTCTTGACATAAACCTGACCGAGCCCTCGAAGGCCGCCCAACCCGAGTCTCAAGCGCCCGAAAATAACCATCTAGCCTTAGAGCCCTCGCCCAAGTCCGATAACTTGGATAATGGCGAAACCTTGGTTATCAAAAGCCCCACGACTTAAGCCGCTGGGGCCCTTACCTAAGTCCGATAACTTAGGCAATGGCGAAACCCTAATGACCGTATGGCTGGCCATTTAGCGCTCTAGGGGCCCCAAAGCTAAACACAGGCCAAAAACCCGGCTTTTTTCTCTTATTTAAAAACGATTTTAGCCCTTTTGTCATGAGCTTACCTGACCCTTGATTGTCCGGGAAAAATAGTCTATATTACCTGAAGATTTTTTTACGCTTTGTTTACATAAGCCCGAGTGGTGGAATCGGTAGACACGACGGACTTAAAATCCGTTGACCTAACGGTCGTGGGAGTTCAATTCTCCCCTCGGGCACCATCGATAAAAAGTCAGATTTAAAACTATAGGTTATTTAAATTAAAACCCCTTGTGATTCAAGGGGTTTTAATTTTTTAGGATATGTATGGTCAGCATCTTTTTATCGCTAAAATCACTGAAAA
>JAITLH010000404.1 GCA_031277995.1 Deltaproteobacteria bacterium | reverse complement strand
CATCTGGCCATGGTCCATCTGGCCGGGGTCCATCTGGACTGGGGTTCCAAGGGCCGGGGGCTTTGGGGCCGCCGGAATTTTCCAAAATTCCATTTTTATGGCCCTTTGGTTAAAATGGTTCGGGAAGGGTTTTTTTTGGCCAGGCGCGGTCGCCGGTGGGGCCTTTCGACCGTTCAATATTTCGATCCTTCAATCATTCGACCTCGCGGCCAATTCGAGGCTTAGCCAAAAAATCGGTCAGCCGAAACTCAAATCAAAAATTTAAACGCTCGCGAACAATCATCATGGACACACGGTTAAGGGCCTTAACGAAAAAGGATCATGGGCAAGCGATGGAATTATGGGCCAATTCCGTTTCGGACAGCCATGATTTTGTTTCGGAAAAAGATTTTGATTATTACAGAGCCGTTTTGCCAAAATATCTTTTAGACGTAAATTTGTATGGATTGGTTGATAACAACAATAAACTAAAGGCGTTTATTGGAGTGTCTAATGATAAAATTGAATTGTTATTTGTTCACCCTAAACAAACGCGTAAGGGCTATGGAAAATTTTTAGTAAATTACGCGATTAATGAACTTAAAATAAAAAAAGTTGACGTGAATGAACAAAATATAAACGCTTTAAGGTTTTACGAAAAGATGGGTTTTAAGATCGCCAACCGTTCGGAGCTAGACGGCGAGGGCTTGCCTTACCCAATCTTGTATTTGGAATTAAGCTCGCCGGGCCGCCCGTGACCAAAAAGGCCGGGGGGCCTTCGGATTGAAAACCTTAAAAAAAGAAAACCTCACCCCCTCACCTGAGGGCCCGGTAAAGGGCCAAATTTTCCCCTGGGAGGGCTTTTGGCCAATAGGGCAGGTAAGAGGGGTAAAGGGGCGGGTCAAGGGAGCCCAGGCTTTTCAGGCCCCCCGGTGGGCCTTTAAAGGGCCGATCGCTGGGGGCCTAATTAGTTGGGCTTTATGAAGGGGCCGGGCTTTTGGCCAAATCCTTTGGCTTACCGGCCGAGGGGTTTGGTGGCCAAAAGCCTGGCCAAGCGTTCGGCGGCGTCTTCCAAAAGGGGCGCGGCGTTGGCCATGGCCTCTTCCAGGCTAAGGGGCCCCGGGGTCATGGCCATGATGGCGGAGATGTTTTTTTCGTACATTTTTTGGTAGCCCTGGCCCAGGGAAGCCGAGAGGCAGACCGTGGGGACGCCTAGTTTTTGGCCCCGTTCGGCCACGCCCACCGGGGCCTTGCCCCAGACGGTTTGCCCGTCGCTTCGGCCCTCGCCGGTTACGATTAACGAGGCGTCGGCGGCTTTTTGGTCAAAGGAACCCTCGTTTAAGACCACTTCCACGCCCGGGCAAAATTTGGCCTCGGTAAAAAGCAAGAAAGCCGCGCCCAGCCCGCCCGCCGCGCCGGCCCCGGGGGTTTGGGCTACCTCGCGGCCGGTTAATTTTTTGGCCACCTGGGCGTAACGGCTTAGGGCCAGGTCCAGTTTTTCGACCAGATCGGGATCGGCCCCCTTTTGGGGGCCAAAGACGGCCGAAGCCCCGTCGGGCCCCAAAAGGGGGTTTTGGACGTCGGAAGCGATGACGATGGGGATCTTTGAGAGTTTTTCCGCCTCCGGGCTGGTTTCGATCTTGTCCAAATCGGCCAAGGCCAAACCGCCCGGGGGGAGAAGGCCGCCGTTTTTATCCAAAAATTTTACGCCCAAAGCGGCCAGCATCCCGCTGCCGCCGTCGTTGGTGGCGCTGCCTCCCAAGCCGACGATGAGCTTTTTGGCGCCCCTGGCCAGGGCTTCCCGGAGCTGCTCGCCCAGGCCGCGGGTACTGGTCACCGCCGGGTTTAGTTCTTCTTTTTTTAACCTGGTCAGGCCGCAAGCCGAAGCCATTTCCAGGACGGCCGTTGTCCCGTCACTTAAAAACCCATATGAGGCCGTAACTTCCCGGCCCAAGGGATCTTTGGCCGGCCCGGTAATGATCTTCCCATCGGTTAAATCGACCAAGGTCTCAACCGTGCCCTCCCCGCCGTCGGCGATGGGAAAAAGCACGTAGGCCGCCTCGGGCCAAACCCTCAGTAAGCCCTTTTTTATGGCCTTGGCGGCCTCCAAAGCCGATAAACTGCCCTTGAACGAATCGGGGGCGATTACGATTTTCATCGATCCTCTCCTGGCAAACCTTAACTCCCCTGGGGGCGTTTAAAAAAATTTTTTTGTCTGAAGTTTAACTCAAAAAAGCCATTTCAAGGGGGCTAGTTCCCAACTTTGGTTAGAAAAAACCTTTGGCTTTAATGATTTTTTAGTCGCGTTAACCCGTTTGGCAATTAGACTACAAAAGGCGGGCCAATTACAATACCCAATAATTCGTTCCCGGTTCGCCCAAAGCCCTTTTTCGTTTTGGGGCCAAATTTAGGCCCAAAACTAAAAAGGCGTCGCGTTTCCAAAGGTTTGGGCCCGTTTGGCGAAAATTAATTGATCGAAACGGCAATAATGTTAAAATAGGCAACCGGTCAACCAGGGGCCTTGGTAAGGCCCAGGCTTTGAAAGGTCAATGGTTAAGTTAAAATTTATTTGACTTGACTAAGTCTGGCCTTTTGCCTTATATGTTAAATAACGTTAAGTTCATGGTTTAACGTTACCGAAAAACTTGGCCATTTTTCATCTTTAGTTTCAGTGGCGTTTTTAACGAGGTACCGTTATGGATGATTGGTTAAACTTGCGGGGAGACAGCTCCGGCAAACAAAAATCATTGCGGGGTCCCTTGTTACTGTTGGCCATCTTGGTCATGATCGTGGTGGCCTTTTTTTTAATCTACAAGGCCGGCCAGGCCAAGCTAAAGACCCAAAAGCCTTCGGGCCAAGTTAAAACCGAGCTTTCATTTTTGGCCCAAAACCCATCGGGCCGGGTCGGAACAGAGCTTTCGCTTTTGGCCCAAAAGCCTTCGGGCCAAGTTAAAACCGAGCTTTCGCTTTTGGCCCAAACCAATCGGGCTCACCGTATTTGATTAAATGATTAAATGGGCTTTAATCCATTTTTCGCGAAATTTTAAATCGCCCATGACCCGCTCGATTTTTTGAGGGGTTAGGTAAAGGAGTAACATGTCTTCGGGAGCGGAAAAACTTAGGTTTGGCAAAAAGCGACCTAACCGGAGTCTAATCTTTATCCTGATCGTCGTCGTACTCTTGGCGATTATTGGCTTTTTTAGCTGGCCCCTCATTAAAAATCGACTTAAACTTGGTTCAAGCGCCCCCGAATCGATCGCCATCGTTACGGAAAATACCCCAAGCCCCGAGGCGAGGCCCGCCGAAGGTCCCGAGGACTTACCCGGCGCACCCGCCGAAAACTCTCCCCCAGCGGACGTAACCGAGACGATCGTCCCAAATGGCGCCCCGGCTGGCGAGGCAGCCGCCGAGACGGCCAGGGCGGGGGCTGGGCCCGAGGGGCCGGTAGTCACGGAATCGTCTGTCAGGCAAATTTTGGGTAACGTCATGGCCGCCTGGGTAACGGCCTTGGATAAGGGGGATTTTAGCCAATTCCATCAAATGATTTCCGCCTCCTGGCAACAAAAGGACAGCCCCACCCAACTAAAAGCCACCTTTGGCGTGCTGTCACCGTATCTGGAAAACCTCAGGCTCTTTCCTTCCCGGGGCAAACTGGTTTTATTGGAATCCAGACCCTTTTCCATGGAAGGCCAGGAGGCGGGCGCCAGCTACCAGCGCGTGCGCGACAACCTGGGACCGGAAAGCCCTTGGCTGGTTAGGGGAGAGTGGCGGGTCAACAAAACCGCCCTGAGCTTTACTTTGGTCCTAAATCTCGAGGCCGGCCAGTGGAAACCCACCGGCCTTAAGGTGGAGATCTTCAATTAATAAGCCTCGGCGTTTGGCGCTTGGCCAAAAACGAAAAACCCCGCGCGGCCTGGCCGAGCGGGGTTTTTTTTGGGGCTGGTTTTTTAGCTTTTGCCGTTGCCGTGGTTGTTTTGTTGGAGCTCGTAGGCGGTCATGTCCAAAAGCCCGTGGCCCGAGAGGGTAAAGACCAGGCAACCCGGGGTGCCTTGCTTTTCAAGCTCCTGGGCCAAAAGGCAGGTCTTGGCCAGGGCGTGGGCCGATTCGGGGGCCGGGATGACGTATTCCGACCAGGCCATCGTTTGGGCGTATTTGAAGCAGTCCTCGGAACTCACGGCCGCGGCTTGGATGACCTGGGACTTTAAAAGGGCGCTCACGATTGGGGCGGCGCCGTGGTACCTAAGGCCCCCGGCGTGGATGGCCGGCGGCTGGAAATCCGTGCCCAAGCTAAACATCGGCATTAGGGGAGTGAACCCGGCCGTGTCACCGGCGTCGTATTTGAACTCCCCGGCGGTCAGGGTCGGGCAGGATTCTGGTTCCACGGCGATGGCCGAGATCTTTTGGCCGGAGAGAATGTCTTTGACGAAGGGACCGACCAAGCCGCCAAAGTTCGAACCGCCCCCGTGGCAAGCGATTAAGTAATTGGGCTTTTCCCCGATGGAGGCCAGTTGTTTTTTGACCTCTTGCCCGATGACCGTTTGGTGCAAGATAACGTGGTTAAGGACGCTGCCCAAAACGTAGTTGGTGTCGGGCCTGGAAGCGGCTTCCTCCACGGCCTCGCTGATGGCCAGTCCCAAAGTGCCCAAGGCGTCCGGGTTAGCGGAGAGGGCCTTTCTGCCGGCGTCGGTTTCGGTGCTGGGGCTGGGCAGGACCTCGGCGCCCATGAGGTTCATGATGATCTTGCGGTAGGGTTTTTGTCGCAAACTCACCTTAACCATATAAACCCTGGCCTGGATGCCAAACTGCCTGGCGGCGATGGCCAGGGCCGTCCCCCATTGGCCGGCCCCGGTTTCCGTGGTTAGCCTAGTGATGCCGGCCTCTTTGTTGAAATAGGCTTGGGCCATGGCCGTATTGCTTTTGTGGCTACCGGACGGGGAAACGCTTTCGTCTTTGTAATATATGCGCGAAGACACGCCCAGGGCTTTTTCCAGGCGCCTGGCCCTGACCAGAGGGGTGGGCCGCCAGATCGAAAGGGCCTCCAAAACCGGTTCGGGGATCTTAATAACCTTAAGGGAACTCACTTCCTGTTCTATCAGGGCTTTGGGGAAGATGGCTTCCAGATCCGCGGGCGAAACCGGCTGCCCGGCGGGGGTCATGTAGGGCCCCAAGGGATCGGGCAGATCCGGCAGGACGTTATACCAGGTGGTGGGCAGCTCGCTTTTGGGGAGAATGATTTTGTTTTCGATCGTTGGCATGGGAACCTCATCAAAAAATTTAACGGACCAATGGTCGCTGGGAGGCTGGGGTTTTATCCCTGGCTTTAAGGGCGGTAAAAAAAGAAACGTTGGGCGAAAATATAAGCTTCATCCAAGCGCCCTGGCCAAGTTCGAAAACCGGCTTAAACGAAACCGCTGGATAAGTCTTGACGGGTGAAATTAAGAAAACGGCGTTAGGGCTGGGCCGGCCGGGTAGCCAAACCGAAGGGAAATTTAACACAATAAGGCCAAGTAATCCAGAAAAATTGCCCCCAATGGGGCCAGGGGCGCTGCCCCCCGGGGCAAGCCCGCCGGCCCGGGGCCAGGAAGGTTAAAAAGATGGGACTATAATGTCTTTTTAATTTTTAATGGTAAACATTTGGCAATAAGACGTCTAAAATAGGGAAAAATTTCAAGAAAAGTTTAGGCGCGGCTCGCGGAAAAATCGTTTAGTATATATTCGGCGGCCTCAGGGAAGTTATTTACAATCAAAGTATCCGAGGATACGTATTTTCGTTCGCTTTCACCGTAACCGGTTAGAACCAATATGGTCCGCTTAACCCCCATGGCCAGGCCCGCCTGGACGTCCAAGAATTTGTCCCCGACCATGTAAGATTCGGCCGGATCCAAAAAAAGATCCTTGGTGGCTTGGATAAGCATGCCCGGCGCGGGTTTTCGGCAATCGCAGTTATCGGTTAGGGGGTTATGGGGACAAAAATACCAGCCGTCGATTTTTACGCCAACCCTGGCCAATAAATCTTGCCCCACTTCCCGATGGAGTTTTAAAAGATCCTGGCGGTCGTAATAGCCCCGGTTAACGCCCGACTGGTTGGTGACCACCACCAGGGCCAGCCCGGCCCGCTTAAGCTGGGCCAAGGCCTCCGGGACCCGGTCAATCCAGCGAAATTCCTCGAATTTGTGGATATACGATTCGTCGTGGTTAAGGGTCCCGTCCCGGTCCATAAAAACGGCCGGGCGGAAAATCGCGGCCCCATCGTTCATCTTTGGCCTCCCGGAGCGTTTTTTTTACGTTTGGTTCAAGGCGTTTTGGCCAAGGTCCCTTTTGGTTTTTTGCCATTTTTTTCCATGAAAGTTGTCGAGACTTTCATTTGCAGGGGCGTTAAAGTTTTATCATGGGCGTTTTTCTATGAAAGTTGTCGAGACTTTCATTTGCAGGGGCGTTAAAGTTTTATCATGGGCGTTTTTTGCCAACCCTTTTGCCAACCCTTTTGCCAACTTTGGGGCGTGAAGGGGGGCGGGCGCGATTTTTTTAAAGGTTGGGCGTTTGGTTCGATTCCAGGGCCCGGCTTAGGATCTCCCCAACCTTTTCGACCGGGGCGTCGCCGCCCAGCTCAAAGGGCAGATCTTTTCCGCTGGCCAGGTAATCTTTGACCGCCCCCTCGATGGCCCGGGCGGCCTGGGTTTGGCCCAGGTGATCCAGTAGTAGCGCGCCCGACAAGGTGGCGGCTATGGGGTTGGCCTTGCCGGTTCCGGCAATGTCCGGGGCGGAGCCATGGATGGGTTCAAACATGACAAAATCGTCCCCGACGTTGGCCGATGGGGACAAACCCAAGCCGCCAATAAGTGACGAGGCCAGATCGCTCACGATGTCGCCAAAAAGGTTGGGGCAAAGGATTAAGCCAAAATCACGGGGCGCCCGGGGCAGTTGGTAACAAAGGTTATCCACGTTCATACGTTTAAGGGCGATTTCTTGGTGATTTTTAGCGACTTCATTAACTTTTTCGTCCCAAAAACCGTAAAGTTGCGGGACGGCGTTGGCTTTGCTGGCCACGTGGATATGTTTATCGCCCCTTTGCTTGGCCAACGTAAAGGCTTTTTCGGCCACGCGCCTGGCCCCCGGCGCGGTCATTATGCCTAAGGCAAAAGCCACCTCGGTTTTTGGTTCCAGGTCTATTTTGACCGCGCCCTTAAGATCGTATAGGCCCCGCTTGGCTTTTAAGGCCCCGTCAAATCCGCCTTGGCCGCGGCCGCCCAGGCCCATGTAAAAATCCTCGGTATTTTCCCTGACCACCAAAATGTCCAAAAACTCCCCGGCGGGCACGGTATTTATGGGCACCTTAACGTTGGGATAGGACTTGGCCGGCCGTAAGTTGACGTAGAGATCGAAGCGAAAACGCAAGGCCAACAAAAGTTCTTGTTCCAAAGGTCCCATGGGCACCCGGGGGTCCCCGATGGCCCCAAACAAAAGGGCTTTGGTCGAAAGGAGTTCCGAAAAAGCCTCCTCGGGCAAAATGACCCCGGTTTTGAGGTAATGGTTGGCCCCATAGGGTAGTTCGTTTAGTTTAAGGCCAAAGCCAAAGCGCTGACCCGCGGCTTTCATGACCTTTAGGGCTTGCCTTATCACCTCCGGGCCAATGCCGTCACCGGGAATGACCGAGATATCATAATCCATGTTTAAACCTCAAAGCGTTGACCCCAAAACCTGGGCCTTTTGGCCTACCGGCGAAATAAAAAAAAAAATCCGCGAGGGCGAAAGCCGCGTTTGGCCTATCGATTAAGCGAAAAACGCCGCGCCTGGGCCAGGCGTAAAGGCCAAAAACGTTCAGGCCGATTTTCAAAGGACCAAGTTTAGCACTTAAAACCTTACTTTACAATGGATTTTTGAAGCTTGAAGCGAAAAAAATCTACTTGTCTTAACATTGTGCGCTTATGGAAACTTTTTGGTTGGTTTTGTCTTAAAACAAGACCTCTGAGTTTTTAAAAGCCCACGTTTAAAAGTTTTTAAGTTTTTACTTATAACGACTGCCCCCTCGCCGGCCGCGGGCTGGGCCAGTCCCCCACCCGAGGTTTTTCCTATTGAAACCAAGGCCTTTAAGATGTATCGTAACGTTTGCGCCGATGGATTTGGGGGGGCCCAAAGCGGCCTTGGGCCAAGGGCTTTGGGAAATAAAATTTTTTTCGGAGGTTTTTCATGAACGATAGGGAACTGGTGGAAAAAGCCATGGCCGGCCAAGCCGTCCCGAGGGTGCCGGTGGGCTTTTGGTTTCATTTTTTAAGCGACGCCGAGATGGGGGATGGGCTATTTGACAAGACCGTTTTGGAGAGAAACCTAAAGGGTCACCGCGATTACCTGGAAACCTTCAAGCCCGATCTGGTCAAGATCATGACCGATGGCTACTTTACTTATCCCTTGGCCGGCGGGGTCAGGGAAATAAAAACCATCGCCGAGCTGGAGCTAATCGAGCCCCTGGGGCCCGATCACCCCTGGATAAGGGATCAAGTCAAGCTGGCCCAAACGGTCACCCAAATGAAACCCGATACCTGCTACTTTTACAACATATTTAGCGCGTCCACGACCTTGCGTTTCATGGTTGGCCGAAACGTTCTCGTTGAGTGGTTAGGCAAAGAAGAAAAGGTCACCGCGGCCGCCTTGGGGCGCTTAAACGCCGGGCTAAAAACCCTCACCCAAGCCATTATCAAGGAGGGCGGGGCCGACGGCTTATATCTTTCCGTCCAAAACCCGGACATCGGCCGCCTGGGCGACTGGCTATATCAAGAGCTTATCGCCCCGGGGGAGATTGACCTTTTAAACTCCACCAACGCCCTGGGGGCCAAAAACATCCTGCATATCTGCGGTTACGAGGGCGTCAGGAACAATTTCCTACCTTACCGCGATTACCCGGCGGCCATATATAGCTGGGCGGCCAACGTCGAAAAGTTTTCCCTGGCCCAAGGCCAAAAGTTTTTTCAAGGCCGATGCGTTTTGGGCGGTTTTCCCAATGCCAAAGGCAGCCTCCTTCAAACCGGCCAAAAACAAGACGTGGTCGCCTTCGCCAAAAATCTCGTGGCCGAGGCCGGTCGCCTTGGGGTCATCGTTGGGGCCGATTGCACCATCCCCCAGGGCATCCCTTACGAGCGTTTGGGTTGGGTCCGGGAGGCCTTGGCCAGCTAGTTGGCCAAAGCCAATTCGCCAAAGAAATCCGTCCAAAAAAAAATTTTAAAGCCGCCCGTCCGGGCGGCTTTAAAATTTTCTGGTTAGCCTTTCGATGACGATGACGGGGACGGCGGTAAGAATCAGCATAACCGTGGACAGGGCGTGGATTTCTGGGGTCAGGCCCCTTTTTATCGCGGCGTAAACGTAGATCGGCAAGGTGATTGATTCCGGCCCGTGGTTAAAGAAACTAATGATGAAATCGTCAAGGGACAGGGTAAAGGCC
>JAITLH010000256.1 GCA_031277995.1 Deltaproteobacteria bacterium | reverse complement strand
GTCTACTTAAATTAGTCGATTTGGGCCGGATTTTTTTGGGCCCGGTTTAGTGGGCCAAGTGTTCTGGGCCGGTTTTTATGGGCCCGGTTTAGTGGGCCAAGTATTCTGGGCCGGTTTTTTTGGGCCCGGCTTCAAGGGCCAAGTATTCTGGGCCGGTTTTTATGGGTCGATTCGCGCCCGCCCCAAATTACGCGGCCAACGGTTAAGCGGCCAACGGTCACATGGCTTTGGGTTACGAAGCCAAAGGGGGTTTACATGGCCCCCAGTTCCTCGGCCGAGAGGACGTAATCGATGTTTAGGAGGATTTTTACCCCGTCGTTGGTTTTGGCCATGCCCAGTATGAAATTTATGTCGATGGTTGAGCCAAAGGCCGGGGCCGGCTCTATTTCGTGGGCTTGGATGTTTATGACCTCGGAGACGGTATCGACGACGATTCCGATGGGGATGTTGTTGGCTAGGCCTTTGACCTCGACCACGATGATGGAGGTGCGTTCGGTATACTCTTCCTCAGGAAGTCCGAATTTAAGGCGCAGATCGACAACCGGGATGACCTGACCTCGAAGGTTAATCACTCCTTTAAGGAAAGAAGGAGTTTGCGGCACCGGGGTCACTGGGAGCATGCCGATTATCTCTCTAACTTTAAGAATGCCAATTCCGTACCCTTCCTCGGCCAGTTGGAACGTTAAGTACTTACCGTCGTTCTCGGTGGTGGCGATCTGCATGTAGGACTTTTGAGCCGTTTCAGCTTCGGACATTTGGAACTCCCGACATTTTTTTTCATAAGGTTAAAAGATTTGTTAGTCGCCTGAGTAATAAGGCACACTTATAATACTAAACAATTATTTTATTGTCTAGTTTTGATTCAATCGTCAATTTACGTTCATCGCTTGTGGTCGCGGCCGGGCCCCCCGGCCGAGGCGCCCAGCCAAAGCGCGTTTTATGCCCTGGCCCCGGGCCTTTCGCGGGGACGGGGGGCTTTTGGGATCTGGCCAATTCGGAGAAAAAAACTTAGCCCGGTGAGCCAAAGTTTATTTGGATCCCGGGGCGCCCGGGCCCGGGGGGGCGGGGGATTTTTTTTCGAGGCCGGGGGGAAATTGGTAACAAATTTAGTGACTTATTAAATGTCAGTTCTGATGGGACTTTTTAGTATATTTAACGGTGGAGTATTGATTTTATTTAGCATTAAGGTAGTTAACGTAGATATTATTATTTTAATTTAGATAAATTTAAAGCGTATTTGCAAATTTAAAAGCGATAGGACTTGACAAGGGATCTTCCTAATTGGTAATATGTAAAAAAATAAGTTCTCATAATTTTAGGATCTTCTCGCCCCCCTGGGTGTGGGTTTGTTTTTTCTAAGGCGTAAAGTTTTCGCTTTTCGCTCCGGGGGAAAAATCCGTTTGGAGACTAAAGGCACCATAGGTGTGTCCAAATTTCCGGGAACGGTTTTTGAAAGCGCGCCCGTTTTTTCGTTTGTCCTTTGTCCCATCGTCCTTTGTTTTAGCATCGATCGAAAAACTTAACGTTAACCCAAATGGGCCCCGCCTCAAGGCCTAGGGGAAGGCCTTAATGCGGCCGTTTTGGGGCCCAAAGCCTAAGGAGCCAACCCGCGCCTTGGCGCCCCCGGGGCTAAGGGGAGGGCGCAAGATCGACCAGCAAACTAACTTAAACCGCTAAATTTCACGTCACGCTACCCATAATGACCGAACGTAGTCATCAAATAAAGTAACGAAAAAGCCATGCCAATACGTTCGCGTTTTTTTAATGTTTAAAATTTTAAAACTTTTTCGTTTATCTATGACGTTATGTCTCTGCCTTTGGAGATTCCTTAGGAAAAAGTCAGTAACGTCTATTAGATATTTTTCCGTTTAATTCCTTTTTTTAGGTTTTATACCTTTTTATATCTTCGATACTATTTTTGTCTTAGTATCTCTAGCGTTTTGGGGTTGGGAATATTTTTTTGGCCCCTAAACTTTGGATCACGACCTTAAGGAGGTTGAGATGATTTCTTCGGTCGTCTACACGTTTGACCCGGCGCATAAACCGGTCCATACCGCCAAGCCCGGGGAGACCTTGGTTTTTGAAACCAAGGATTGTTTTTCCAACGAAATCACGCGGGAAGATCAATTGACCACGGGGTTTAACTATTACCACGCCAATCCGGCCGCGGGTCCCGTCTTCGTCGAGGGGGCCGAGATTGGGGATATCCTGGTGGCGCGCATCGATAAAATCGAGGTCGGGGATTCTGGCGTCGTGACCACCTTGCCCGACGTCGGGCCCTTAATCGATCAGTCCGAGATCCGCACCAAGATACTGCCAATCAAAAACGGCAAAACGGTCTTTAACGGTCTCGAGCTGCCCATTAACCCCATGGTTGGGGTCATAGGGGTGGCCCCGGCCAAAGAACCCGTGGCTTGCGGCTTTCCTGGCTCCCATGGCGGAAACCTCGACAGCAAACTGTCCGTGGCCGGGGCGACCATGTACTTTCCGGTCCGGGCCCCGGGGGCCCTTTTCCAGCTGGGCGATCTCCACGCCGTAATGGGCGACGGGGAATTGTGCGGGACGGGCTTGGAAGTGCCCGGAACGGTCACGGTCACCATCCGGCTGATAAAGAACACCCCCCTGGAATGGCCGGTTCTGGAAAACGACGAGAAATGGTTTTCCTTCGCCTCGGACCTCGACTATACCAAGGCCCTCGTGGCCGCCACCCGCCAGACGGCCAATTTGGTTTCCAAGGTCTACGGCTGGGATATGACCGACACCTTTTTCTACCTGTCCCTTTGGGGGGATATCGAAGTCAACCAAGCTTGCCAACCCTGCCCGGTGCCCATGGTCTTGCGCGTGGGCGCTCCCAAAAACCCCGACAAGCCCCTCATCGTGGGCTGATCGAAAAGGAGTGAAACGTTCTTATGTCCGACAATCAAAAAGATCAGTTTACCCAGGACAAGGATAGTAAGCAGCTGGAAGAATTTGGTTACAAGCCACAGCTGCGCAGGGTCTTGTCGATGTGGGACCTGACCGTGTATGGCCTTTTGTTCATGGTCATCATCGCCCCCCACAGCATCTACGGCTTCGTTAACGCCGATTCCCAAGGCATGGCCCCGTTGGTCTATCTAATAGGCTTTTGCGCCATGTTTTTCACCGCCCTGTCCTATTGCTGCATGGCCAAAAGGTTTCCCATCGCCGGTTCCGTTTATTCGTACGTCCAGCATGGCATTAACCCCCACGTCGGTTTCGTCGTGGGTTGGCTAATCCTGCTCGATTACGTCTTCGTCCCGGCCCTTTTGTATTTGATCGTGGCCGGATGGTGCGAAGCTCTCTTCCCCCAGATTCCTTTCGTTTTCTGGATCGTGTTCTTCATCGTGGTCAATACCTACATCAATATCCGGGGCATCCAGATGACGGCCATGACCGACTTTGTTTTCTTCATCGTCGAGATCGGGATAGTTTTGGCCATCGTCATTGGCGGTTTGATGTACGTTTTGGGCGATGGCGGAGGGGCCGGGCGGCTCACAATCGATCCGTTCTATAAACCCGGGGTCATTAACCTTACCTTTATCGCGACGGCCTGCAGCATCGCCGCCCTAAACTTTCTTGGTTTTGACGGCATCAGTACCCTGGCTGAGGAAACCCGCAATCCGGGCCGAAACGTGAGCGGGGCCATCTTAATCTCCCTTTTCATCATTGGCGCGGTCTTTTTGGCCCAGACCTACGTGGCCGGCTTAATCGAACCCAATTGGGAAGCCGTCAAACCCGAAACGGCCTTCTTTGACATCATGGAAAAGGCCATGGGTACTGGCTTTAAGATTCTTCTTTTGGTCGTAAACATCCTGGCCGTCGGCATCGCCAATACCCTAAACGCCCAAGCCGCTTGCAGCCGCGTTTTGTTTTCCATGTCCCGCGATGGTTTACTGCCAAAATTCCTTTCCAAGATCCACCCCAAATACCAAACCCCTTACGCCGGCGTGACCTTCATTGGCGTGTTGTCGTTGGCTTGCGCCATGATCTTCACCGTTGACGGCCTGGCTCGTTTGGTTAACTTCGGGGCCATTTCATCCTTCGTGGTCCTAAATATCTCGGTCATTCGCTACTTTTTCTTTATCGAAAAAAACCAAGACCTATATGGCTTAGTTCGCTACCTACTTTGCCCCATCATCGGTTCGGCCATATTGCTCTATGTCTGGACGGGTTTTGACGCCCTGACCCAGATTGTCGGCTTCTCATGGCTGGCCATAGGCCTGGTGATTGGCTACGTAAAAAGCAAAGGCTACAAGGAAGTCCCCGACGCCTTCAAAAAATCCTTTGTGTAAAAAGCCAAGGCCGCGAGGAATTCCCGGACTCCTTAAAAAATCCTTCGCCTAAAAAGCCAAGGCCGCGAGGAAGTCCGAGAGCCTTCAAAAAATCCTTCGCCTAAAAAGCCAAGGCCGCGAGGAATTCCGAGAGCCTTCAAAAAATCCTTCGCGTAAAAACGTAATTTCGCCCAAAGGCCCTCCGGCCCGTTTTGGGTGAATCGTTTCTTTCCAAACCCCGCCCGGATTGACCAAACGCGGCCAGTCCGGGCGGTTTTTGTTTTTTGGATTGGCTATTTCCAAAGGACGTTTTTTGTGGGATAATTGGCTAGTTTCGCTTCAAAAAAAAATTTATTGGGCCCGTCCCAATAATAATACGTACGGGAGTTGACGTCACTTGGAATCAAATGTTTTTAATTCGGCCGAAATAGTTTTACTCAAGGCCATCGTTAACGCCACCAGCCCAAACAAAAGACATAACTGGAAATCCTTCCCCGGCGACTATGAGGGTTGGGAAGGGATCAATTGGGCGCGCTTTGACGGCGAATACCGAGTCGAATCGATAGACGCCCCAAAAAAAGGCTTGAAGGGCGCCCTGGCCTTTGCCCCGATGGCTTGCCTAAGGTTTCTGGATTTGGCCAGAAACTTTCTTAGGGAATTGGACGTCTCCAATAACTCCGCCCTGGAGCTTTTGGACATGTCCGAGAATCGGCTTACGAAATTGGACGTTTCCAATAACGCCGCCTTGGATTATTTGGACGTGTCCGACAATCGGCTGATGGAATTGGACGTCTCCAATAACGTGGTTTTGGAACACTTGCACGCGTCGGGCAATAGGCTCTCGTCATTTAACGCCTCGAGTAACCCGAAACTGGAGTTTTTAAACCTGTCGGACAATTGGCTTACGAAATTGGACGTTTCCAATAACGCCGACCTGGGGCGGCTAGACTTGTCATACAATCGGCTTACCAATTTGGACGTTTCCGGGAACGTTAACCTGGTCGTGCTTAGCGCTAGCCACAATCGACTTAAGTCAATTGACGTTTCCAATAACGCCCACCTTTCTGAACTGGAATTGGTCGATAACCAGCTTAGTTCCCTTGACGTTTCCAAAAACCTCTCCCTAAACGATCTGGAATTGGCCGATAACCAGTTTCATTCAATTGACGTCTCCAATAACGCCGCCCTGGATTTCCTAAACTTGTCCAAAAATCGACTCACGGCTTTGGACGTCTCCCGCAACCCGGAACTAAGGCTACTTTATGCCTCGGACAATTTGCTTACCCAATTGGACCTTTCCCATAACGCCTTCCTGGCGCGGCTTGACGTTTCCCGCAACCGGCTCGAGGCTTTGGACGTGTCGGGTAATGATTTTTTGTCTAGCCTAAACGTGGAGGGCAATCGGCTGCCCCTTAGTCAGCTCCATGGCCTAATGAAAATAGATGAACTAACGGTGGGCCAACAGACCAATGTCGCCATCCCGGGGCTGCCTAGGGACACACTCGCGGTTGGCCAACCCTACGACATAGGCTCTGAAAAATCTTTTAATGGGGTCCCCACCACTATAACGGTTATTTTAAACGGTTACTTGGCAACTAAAAATCTCCATTATACTTTGGAAGATGGAATAATCATCTTTATTTCCGATGGAGAATATCAAATAGCGATGAAAAACCCAGAAATACACAACAAAAATGAAGATTTTGACTCATCCGACGCCCTGATTACTACCCCCAACTTGACGGTGGGGCCCGCCAAAGGCGCCTGACGGCCGGCCAATAAGTATTTGGCTTTATTAATCTCTCGCGTAAAAATTCCTTTGCGTAAAAACTTAATTTCGCCCCAAGGCTATCCGCTTCCCCTAGAATGAAACGATTCCCCCCAACCCCGCCCCGATTGGCCAAGCCCGGCCAGTCCGGGCGGTTTTGCTTTTTCGCTATTGGCTATTTCCAAAGGAGCGTTTTTGTGGGATAATTACCCCCGTAAATCTTACCTCACCCTGGGTCAAAAACCCCCCTTTAACCTTGGCCAACCCCCAGGGCCTAAAAAAATTTTTATGGACGAAGGGTAAATGTTTAAAGCCGAAACCAAACGCCGCTCGATCAAATTCTGGACCGGGTTAATCCTTGGCTTTTGGCTAGCGTTGTCCTTGGCCCAAACCTCCCTCCCCAAGCCCCTATGGGCCCAGGACACCCTGGCCCCAGACTTCCTGGCCCAAAGCGGCCAAGCCCAAGGCGCCCCGGCCCAAGGCGAACCCGCGCCGCCAAACGAGATCCTCACCCAAGGCGAACCCGCGGCCCCAAGCGAGATTTTGGGTGAAACCAAGTTGGCTTGGTTTTGGTTAAATTTTAGGGGTTTGAGTTTTAGCCAACAAATAACCGTCGCTTTTGGGGCCGTTCTCGCGATTGCCGTATTGGTTATGGTTTTTTGCGCTTGGGTTTTTAGAAAAAAAATACAAAACCTCCCCGCGGGAAGTGACCCCCGGCCAGCGGCCCCCAGGGGCCAAAAGGCCTGGTCAGGCAAACAAGCCTCGGTTGGGGTCCCCAAAGAACTTTTTCCCGACCAGTGGTTTGAGGGAATCGATCAGGCCCAATTGGACGCCTATCTCGAGAAGGCCGCCCGTCAGGCCACCGGGGATTTTTTCTCGGCCTTGGAAGAACCCCTGGCCCCAGGCGAACCTAGGGCCAAAAAGCCGGACGGCAAGCCCCCGGAGCCCAAAAAACTGGCCGCGGCCAAGGAAAAACTCTCCCTGTCCATCCAAGCCCTATTGGACGAAAAGGAACTTCTCGAGATCCTAAACTCCAATAAGCCCGTCGATCCCAAGGAACGCCATTTGCTTGCCCTACACCTGCGTAGGCTCCTGTGGCCCATTAGCCTCCCGAGGCCAAAGGTTTCGGCCGGGGAGATTAGGCCCCTAGCCGTGGGCCTTATGGCCCTTTTTGGGGCCCTGGCCGGAAATTTTCTGGCCGGGCTTGGCTCCATGGTCTCGGCGGGCGATTTTTCGCCAAGAATCCTGGGCCTAGCCGCCGGGGCTTTTTTGGGCTCCGTATTGGCCATCTTTTTGTCCCAAAACACCCGGGCCCGGCGGATACTGCTGGCCGGGGTTGGCGGCTTGGCCTTCCTTGACGCCCTTTCGACCATTTTTTCCGGGGCCTTTCTGGCCTTTATCCCCGGCCTGGGCAAAAGTTCCATTTTTAAGCGCCTGCCATTTTACCTGGGAGCCATGCTGGTTTTGCTTTTGGTCAAGAGCGATAAGGCCTTTGACCAAATCGCCTACCGCGATGACGTATCGGCCCGCGTTTTTGACTACCTTACCGGGGCCATTCCCGTAATGGTCGTTTTGATGTATCGGCTTAAGGAAACCGCCGGACCCGTGGACGAAAAACCTCGCCAAGAAACCAACCTCTTAAGCGACCTGGCCCAGCTGGTCAGCCGCCTGGGCAATATCCCCGAGGTAAAAGGGGAGCCCTCGTTTCAGCTTCTGGGCAGAAAGCTAAAAAACGCCGGCTTTGAAACCCAAAGCCCAGACCCCAAGGCCGGTCCCAGAATACTCGATTGGCACGAAGGCCTCTCCGAACTCTACGATTCCTTTGGCCTTATAGAAAACGGCCGCCGGGTGGTCATCGAGGAAGAGCCGGTCTTCAA
>JAITLH010000252.1 GCA_031277995.1 Deltaproteobacteria bacterium | reverse complement strand
GGGCCGCGCGGGCGGCCTTTTGGTTTGGGGCCGCGAGGGCGGCCTATTGGTTTGGGGCTAAGCGAACTCGTTGGGCTTATTCTTCCCAGATTCTGGGGGCGATGTCGGAGACGATGCGGACGGCCTTTTGGCCCCTGGACGTTCCGATGAAAACCTTAAACTTGGGGACGCCCTCGACCGAGACGTCCAGGGGTTCCTTGACGTCGTGGTTAAGCATGATGATGTCGCCCTCGGTTAGGTTCATTAGCTCTTCGGTGGTGATGCGGGCCCGGCCCAAATCGACCTTTAAGTTAACCTCGGCCTCCCGAACCCTCTCGATGAAGCGGTTAATCCAGGCCGTGTCCACTTCCAGTTGATCGCTTTGGAAACCGGCGTAGAGTTTTGAGCGGATGGGCTCGATGGTCGAGTAGGGTAAGCAGATAATGAGCGTTCCCACGGTCTGCTCCAATTCGACCTCAAACTTAACCACCAAAACCACCTCGGTCGGGGCCACCACGGAAGCGAACTGGGGATTGGTCTCCCCCCGAACGTAGCTTAGGGTCAGTGGATGGACGGGGTTCCAAGCTTTCTCCAGGTCCTCCAAGGCCATTTTGATGACCTTTACGATTAGCCTCGATTCGATGGGGGTAAAATCGCGGCCCTCGACCTTGATGTAGCCGCGCCCGCTCCCGCCAAAAAAACTATCGACCAGGTTAAAAACGAGCTTGGTCTCGATGACGATGATGGCGTGGCCCCTTAGGGGTTCGGCCTTGAAGATATGCAAACTGGTGGGGACGGGAAGGGCCCGCATAAACTCCCCAAACTTAATCATGTCGATGGAAAAGGCCGAAATGTCTATGACCTTTCTTAGGGCCGTGGACATGGTTTGGCGAAAAAACCTGGCGAACCGATCGTTAATGATCTCCAGGGTCGGCATGCGGCCCCGGATGATGCGATCCTGGTTGGTCAGATCGTAGCGGGTTATGCCCGTCTCGTCGCTGTTTTGGTCGGTTTCGGTTTCGACCTCGCCGCCGCCCATGCCCTTAAGAAGGGCGTCGACCTCGTCTTGGGTCAATATTTTGGCCATAAAAGCACCGTGGGTTAAGTTCTAAAAACCAATCCCGGGCCCTTGGGGCCCGGGGCTGGGCTTTTTTCACTGGACGATAAACTGGGAATAGACCACGCGGTTAATTTTATGCGCGGTCATGAAAGTGTTGGCTTCCCTTAGGATCTGGCTCCTTAGGCGCTCTTTTCCGTCCATGGTCAGTATCGACTCCTTGGTTTGGGAAGAAAGGAGCATCAGGATCCGGTCGGTAATATTGGGCAAAACCCTTTTGAGTTCGTCCGCCGCGCCCTGATCGCTTACTTCCAGGCCCATGCTGACCTTCAAAAAGCTCCGGCCCGTGCCGTCGTTTAAATTCGTGGTAAAGGGTTCCAGGTTCACGATTTGCGGGCCCACGATGGCCGCGCCCTCGCCGCCTTCGGCGGCCGGGGCGCCGTGACCGCCGCCGCCCTCGGCCGGGGCCGGGGCCTCGCCTTTGGTGGGGGCCACGATTGGTTCCTCGGTTTCGACCGCGGTGGTCACGGTTTCGGAAAACTCGTCGGCGGGGATTTGGGCCTGCTCGGTTTGGGACCCGCCCAGAAATTTCATGGCCACGAAGGCCCCGCCGCCGCCCACGACCATGGCCGCGAGAACGATGACGATTAGTTTCAAACTAAAGCCGCCCTTGGCCGGGGCGGGCGCTTCGGCCGCCGGGGCCGTGGGCTTTTCCATTTCCGGGGCGGGCTTTTTAGCTTCTTTGGTTTTTTTCTCAGCCATTTCGAACTTATCCTTTCCAGGAAGATTTGGCGGGCGTGTAGATGACTATCTCCAAGCGGGCGTTTTCGCCCCCCTTGGCCGGATCGTCGGTCAATGGCTTGGAGCCGCCAAAAGATCCCAGCCTGAGGCGGTTTTCGGGAAGGCCCAGGGAAGCGAAGTATTCCAGGACCACCTTTGAGCGCCTCGTCGAGAGCTTGTAAGCCATGGTCGAATCGCCGCCTTCCAGTTCCGACATGGGATTGGTAAAGCTGTCCACGCTTACGGGTAAGGTTAACGAATTGAGTAATTCGACCAGCCTATTTAAGAGAACCATGTTCTCCCCCCTTAGGATGGCCGAACCCTCGGGAAAAAGTATCGATTTGTCCCACCTAATGACCATGCCCCGCTCGTCTTTGAAAATGGACACGGAATCGGACACCTCCCGCTCCAACCTTTGGTAGTCGGGGGTGTCGACGGGATCTAGCTGAAACAAGGCCGCCTTTATTTCCTCTTGGTCGAGACTGATGTCGGGCGGCAAATCGTCTAGCTTTTCCAGTAAGGCCACCAAGCTCGAGATAAGCGCCGGGTTGGAAAAACCCAGCGCGCCCGGCCCGGTGGGGACGGAAACCAGGGGCGCCTTTGACGATTCGTCATCGATCTCGGTTAGGTTACCCGGCTCAATTGTGGTAATCGAGATAATCATGACGAAAAAGGTCAAAAGCAAGGTGACCATGTCCGAAAAGGTTAGCATCCAGCCGGTCGGATCCAGGCCCTTATGGGGCGGCTGCGGTTTCCTAGCCATGGCCGCCCCCCAAAACCTCGCCAAACGGCGCGGCGTTTGGCGCCACTCCAATGGCCGGGGCCATGGCCGGGGCCATGGCGGCCGCGAATTTTGGCGGGGGACCCGTTATGGGAAAGTTCCGGCCCATCAGTAAACCTCGCTCTCGTCTTGGCTAGGCAAGGCCGGGAGGACGAACTCGAAACCCTCAAACTCGAAGCTGCGCTCTAGTTGCTGGAGGTTTTTTAGATCGGCGGCCCGGGCGGCGTCAAAATCGAGGATCAGATCGACCCGGTTATTTTTGGCCCGATTGGAAGGCGAGTTATTGGCGACCATCGGTTTAAAGCCGGCGTAACCGTAGGCGGCCAGGATACTTTTGTCCATCTGGCCCACGGAGACGAAATAATCCAAAACGGCCAGGGCCCGGTCGGTCGAAATGTCCCAGTTGTCCAGGCCTTCAAGGCCCGGGGGGAGACTGTCGGTGTGGCCCTCGACGTAGATGGGGATCCTAACCTCCCGCATGATTCGGCTAAAGGCCAGTAGGGTCTCCTGGGCCCTTTCGCTTAGCTCCGTTGAGTCTTTGCCAAAAAGCAAATCGGCCGAAAGGGAAATGACCCTCTGGCCCTTGTTGTGTATGATTCTGGCCTCGCCGTCCGAGAGATCCGGGGCCAAAAGGGCCCTTATTCTGGCCATCTCGGGCTCGGCGATAACCACCCGGGCGTCGGGGTCGCCTAGGGAAGCGAGATTGGTCGATAGGCCCGTCTCCGATCCTATGGCCGCGTAGCCGCCGCTCATGAGGCCAAAGGTATTGTAAATCGATTCCACGACCTTTCCGTGCTTGACCTCGTCGTAATTGGCCTTGGCCGTCATCATGATAAAAAAAGTCAAGATGATCAAGACTATAGAGGTAAAGAGCACCATGGTGCTGTCCTGTATGGGCGTCGGCTCAAGTTTGGGTCTGGCCATGGTCCTTACCTTGGTAAAAGCGCTGGGCTTAAACTCGGGGCTAGATGGGCCTTCCGCTTAACGGAAGGCCGATATGCGCGCCGAGGGCGGGATGAAGGCGTGGAGTTTTTGCTCGATTATGCGGGGGTTGTCGCCCCGGCACAGGGCCAATATGCCCTGGACGATAAGCTCTTTGACCATGGTCTCGGCCCGGGAGCGGGCCCGCAACTTGCCCGAGATGGGGTTAAAAACCACGTTGGCCAAAATGGCCCCGTAAAAGGTCGTGACCAAGGCCACGCTCATGGCCGGGCCGATGGCCGAGGGATCGTCCATTTGCTGCAGCATGGAAATAAGGCCGATCAAGGTCCCCAACATGCCAAAGGCCGGGGCGAAGGCCCCCATGGCCTGGAAGATGTCGGCCCCCAATCGGTGCCTGGATTCCTGGAAGGAGATCTCCGTTTCCAATATCTCCACGATGGCCTGCGGCTCCAGGCCGTCCACGGTTAGCTGCAGGCCTTTTTGCAAAAAGTCGTCGCTAACGTCGGCGATGTCGTTTTCAAGCGACAGTAAGCCCTCCTTGCGAGCCTTGGCCGAAAACGTGATAAACCCGGTTATTATGTCGTTTACGGTAACCGACCGCGTGACGAAGGCGTTTTTTAAAATTGATAGAGTATTTAAGCAATCCCTCAGGGGATAGTTAATCATGGTGGCGCAGGCCGTCCCACCAACGACAATCAAGAGCGAGGGCATGTCCAAAAAGGCCATGATCCCCACGCCCATGTTGATGGAAATGACCAGTAAGCCTACCGATGACAAAATACCGATTATGGTCGCGACATCCATGGGTCCACCTTAGTTTTAGCTCCGAGACTTGGGAAGAGATTTGTCCCTTGAAGCTCCCATGAAAATCTCTAGCAAATTATGTGCCTAATTTTAGAATTCTCTTAGCTTTGAAAACAATATCGAAATTTAAACCACCGGGATCGTTAAAAAAGCGCAACAAGCTTAAATTTATCGGATAGCGACCGTCAAACGTATGGCCATAAATGTTAGTTTAAAAGAAATTTCTTTCTTCCATTGGGCTTGAGGCGATTTTAAAAAACCATAACGGTAAGCCTAGCCCCGCTCCCAAGGCCCCGGTCGTTTCCGCTCGGGCCGTGCCCGTTTCGTTTAACCCCCAAAAACCGCCCAAAAAAATAAAAAAACCCTCCGAAGCGACCTATCGCCCCTAAAAAATCGCTTTATCGCAAAAATCAAGCCATAAAAAAGCAAAATAAAATTCAAAGTTAAATAACGCTAAAAATCAACCTATAAAATCACAATCTATCCTCATAACTTTGAATTATTATGTTAGTATTATAGCGTAATCGCGCTTAAACCACAAGGAAAACGCCGCGGGCGAGTGGGCCCCGCCGGGGCGCTCTTGGCCCCGGGGCCCGCCCCGTTAAAAATTTTTCTAACTTTCTCGCGAAAACCCTTGGGGTTTTTGGGGCGGGTATTTTTTGTCATAAACTTTTACGAAAATTTAATGGCCCCGTTGGTTAAATTTAACTTTTTTAGGCCCAATGGAGCGGGCCTATGGGACTGTCGTCGCTTGTTTAGGTTGGCCGGTGGGGCGGGCGGGTAAAAAAACCCGGTCCTAGGCTAGAAGAATTGGACCATTAAAGTTTGACTTGGGCTCAAGATCGCCCCAAGGCGCTGAAAAATGCTAGCACGGTTTAGCATTTATATCAAGCGATTATTAGTCGCGGTAAATGTCATAAAGTGTGATCGACCTTAATCGCGGAGGGGGTGGATTTTTTTACTTTGGCCGTCCCCTGGGGTAAGGAAACGGCCATGGTTTGGGCCGGGGCCAAAAGCCCCGCCCGGAAAAATTGTCCCAGGCGGCCCTTAGCCCAAAGGTCCCGGGCCCGGCCGGGACCTTGGGGCCAGGGAAAGGGAAAAATGGGGCCGGCGGGTTTTTTATGGTTTTTTATTGGGCCCTTGACATTTACAAAACTGTCATTATTTTAATTTTGGGTGTATAATGGCGCCAATCGTCCCAGGTGGCCATGATAACGATACGCTTGGCCATTGGGGGCG
>JAITLH010000193.1 GCA_031277995.1 Deltaproteobacteria bacterium | reverse complement strand
CGTTTTTTTCCTTAACCCACAGCATGTAGGAGTATTTTATTGAAGTTTATCTCGTTGGTCGATGACCTTAGATTTAAATATCCAGTTTCGGATGATTTTAAGTCGGCCGCCGAATTGGTTCGGGGCGGGCAAGAGAGTTTGGAGATTTTGGGTCGGGCTTTTGGCTTATTTGGCAAGGGAGCGGAAGGCGGCGACTTGGCCGCTAGGTATGTCCATAGCCGCATGTTGGCCAAGGGCCTGGGGACCCAGAGGGACTCGGAAGCGGCCATTAATGGGCTAAAGGTGGCGGCCGAGGGGGGAATTTTTGAGGCCCAGTACGATTACGCCATCTGTTGGTTTTTGGGCAGCAACTGTTTGGAAAGCGTCCAAAAGCGCTTAGGCTTTAGCTGGGAAGTTTACCCGCGTTTTTTCGTGGCCTTGCCGCCCAAGGAGTTACCCTTTTCGAGGATGCCCAGTTTTTCCCAGGCCGGGGGCCTACGAATTTCGGAGCGGGAATTTAACTCCGTCATGGGCCAATTAGCCCACCAGGCCCGCATTCAACATAGGCAACTTTTTGGGGCTTACGGGGGTAACATTCCCCCAAACGTGATTTTTTTCTCTAACGGGAAAACCGAACCCATCAGGCATCCCAACGCCTTTCGGATTCCCGATTTCGGCGAAACGAATCTGCGCTATCTTGAGGGCTTTGATTACAAAACCGACCGGTCGGCGGTGGATCGCTATCTGAAAAGCGCCGCCGAAGGGGGTTTGCCTAGGGCCAAAGCCCTCTACGGGAACTATTTGATTAAGGGCGAAGGTCAGGAGGACGAAGGCTTATTTTGGCTGGAAAAGGCGGCCGAGGATGGGGACGAGGAGGCGCTGGTGTCGATTGGGCACTTTCTGGCCAATGGGGTAATCCTTTCCAAGGACACCGTCCAAGCCCTGTCCTTTTTCGGCCGGGCCGCGGCCAACGGCGATCCCGAGGCCGTCGTTTCTTTTATCTTTTGGGAAAAGGATTTATACGGCCAACCCCGAAACCGGGAAAAATCCATCGAGGCCTTAAAGCCCGTGGCCGAGCTGGGCTTCGAAATGGCCAATAACCTCATGGGCTACCTAACCGGGCGTACGGACCCGGAGTCCGGCCCCCCGTCCGGCCCCCCGTCCGGTCCCCCAAGGAGTCGTAAGCTCCACTAAATTTAACCCCCAAAAAAAGCCCAAGGGCCCGTAAGGCCCCCGGGGTTTTTTTGGGTGGCCATGGGCGGCCTTATTGGCCAAAATAAAAACCCCGTCAGGGGTTTTTATTTTTTCTAGGGCAGATCCAGCGTCATGGCCTCGGGGGTAAGTTCCAAGCCCAGGTCCATAACCTCGCGCCAGGAGGTTAGGCCGCTTGGGGCGTCGTCTTTTTGGGTGGGGATTTCGATGTCGTAGACGCCGCCGTCGGAGGTGGAGGTCCTGACGATCGCTTTACTTTCGAAGCTTAGGATGACGGCTTCGGAGGGTTTGCCTGGGCCCAGAGCCAGGGCCCCGGTGACGACGTCTTTGGGGAGCTGGGAGTTTTGGGCTAATGGGAAGGCCTTCTTATTTATGGGATCGGGCAGGCCCGTAAAGGTGTCCACGGCGTATTGGAAGCCCTGGCCAAACGAGCCGCAGTCCTCGCCGGAGGGCTCAAAGGAGGTAAAGGCCATGAGGGATTGGCCCCGGCCTTGGGCGATTATTTTGGGCTGGCTTAGGATCATCTCGGAAGGGTGTTTATGCGTGGGGTTTAGGAGTTTTTCCATTTCCAAGGAACGCTTGTAACCGATGGTTTTGGAAGAGGCGGCGGCCAGTTTGACCGTTTGGTAAGAGGCGGTTCCGTTGTAGGCGTTTAAAAGCGCCCCTTGGCTTATGAGGTTTTTGACGCTCCCGTCGGAAAAAACCCTGGCCCCGCTAACGTCCAGGATTTGGTTGGCGCGGCCGGTGAGATCGGCGAAGGTCATGAAACCGTCCCGGTTTAGGGGTTCTTTTATCCCGAATAGGTATTGCTTATGGTTATCGCGGCAAGCCTGGGTGGGATTGGACAAACAGGGGTTAAGATCCCCATAGGACCAAAGGCGGCCCGTCCCGAATAATACCCAGAGCTGGCCTTGGTCGTTTTTGGCCGAATTTACCGCGGCGCTGACCGGGCGGTCGGTATTAAGGAGCCTTTTAAGTTTCCAGTCCCGGACCTTTAGCGGGGCGTTGGCTTCGTTAACCATTTGCAACCTATAGACCGCTCCCCGATCAAAGCCGTCCTTGGGATCCCGGCTCACCGTAAGGCCGTAGTAGACGGCGTGGTTATTCCAGTCCGGGGATCTTTGTTGGGCCATGGGGACAAAGGGTTCGTTAAAAAAGCTATTTTTCTCCGGGGCCATCAAAAACGTTTCGTCCCCGCCGGTATCGGGATCGGTATTGACCGGCTCAAGCCCGGTTAGGGCGTCCAGGACAATCAGCCGGGCGTTTTGGTTACTGTGCCCTTCGGCGGGATCGGCTTGGCCGTATTGAATCCAGGGCACTTGGTTGGCGATTTGGGGAACGTCCGTCACCGGGCCGCTGGCCAAGATGACGTAAAATTTCCCGTCGCTTTTGACCACGGCCGGGAGGCCCACGCTTAGGCCCAGTTTTAGGGTCGAATAACGCCAAAGCAACTTGGGCTCGGCCTCGGGGTCGGTCACGTCCAGGCAGAAAAATTCCGAAAAATAGTGATCGCCCTGGGGACCGTGGGCCTGGGCCGCCTCGATGGGCCGCCCGCCCAGCCGCAGGCCGCCGATTAGTAAGGTCCGCCAATTCTGGCCGTCCTTGACGTCGGCGATTAAAGGTTTCATGTCCACGTAATCGGCGTGGACGTATTGGGGATCGGCCAACCACTGGAGGTGCGGCAAAACCGAGGTGGGTATGTAGGCCCACATTTCCGCCCCGATCTCGTGGGGGGTTTCGGCCCCGGTTAGGGTTTTTTGATAGGCCGCTTGGCCGGATCCCAGAAAATTTCCGAAACCCAAATTGACCGCGTGAAGCATCCCGTCGTTGGCCCCGTAATAAAGGACCTGACGCCTTTGGCCCATGGTTTTTTTGAAATTGGCGTAGGACTCGTCTTGGTAAGCCAGATCGTAGCCGTAGGCCGGGGCGTTTACCAAAACCGGTTTTGAGTTAATGACGTCCCCGTGCCGCCAGGTGACCGTTTTATTGGAGCCCCAGGGGTCCGGGACGCTCCTGGCCCTAAAGCCCACGCGGTCAACCCCGGTCACGTACTCGATTAACTTCTTGGTGGTTTCCCTTCGGCGGTCCTTAGCGTTCCCGCCCAGGCCCGCCGGCAAGATCTCGTCAAAGTTATTGGACAGCATTAAGGGCGTTAAGTAGTCCAATGATTCCTGGACGCCAAAGCGCCTAAGGCTTAGCCCCAGGCCCCTTCCGATGGGTTGCCCGTAATAAATAAGCCTGCGGCCATCGGACATGGCGGCCGGGACTTTGTAAGGCCTACTCCCCAAAAGGAGCTTGTCTTGGTCGAGACTAGCCAGCCACTTGGCCGTGTCAAAAAGCGGCGAGATTTTGTGGACCGATTGGGGGTGGGCTTGATTTTTGGGCAATAAGGCCAGATCGTTATTTCCGGTGACGTCTTGGCAACGGCTGATCCTTTGGCCCGGGGCGTGGCAGACGGGCGGGTTTTGGGTGACTTTGCCTGACCCGAAGGTCACGACGTTATCGCCCCGCCCGGTCACCGGGTCGCTTTTTAAGGTTAGCTTGGCGTCGCCGTCACTGTCTTCCCGAAGGTTTCCGAAGCGATCGAGAAAAAGGCCGTATACGCCGCCAACCCAGTTGACCGTTTGGCTTTTGTCCAAGGAATCCGAGTATACGTGATAAAAGTAACTTTGGATCGATAGGCCCCCGCCCAGGGCCGAACTTACCGAGGCCGAGGAGGCCAGGCCCGTGGAAACCGATAGGGCCATGCTCTGAAAGGCCGACTCGAGTTTGCGGGGCAGTTCCGAGATGTTGGAAGCCCGGAAGTAGTTTTTGGGATCCCCGTGGGCGTCTTCCCATTCGCCCTTATCCGGCACGCCGTTTTGGTTAAGGTCGGTAAAACCACCGTACTTGGCCGCGAGCCATAAGGGATCGGGCAAGGAATTGACCTTTCGGTTGCCGGTTAAGGCGAAAACCCGCGACTGGGAGGTGAGGTTTTTCACGGCCTTTCCGCAGCCGTTATAGGACGTGGTGTAGGCGAAAACGTAAGGGCAACCCGGCGGGGTCAGGATTTTATTGGCCGGGGGCGTGTTTAGGGTTACGTCCATGTAAGTCCCGTCATAAACCGTGCCGCTTATGGTGTAACCCATGGCCATGCCCATATAGGTCCCGGCCTTGTCGTAGGAAGTTTTAATCAATATCGCCTTGACCATGGAGGGTTTTATCTCGCTAAAGGCGTGAACGTTATCGGCCTGGGCCGGGTTTTTGAATTTATAGAGCGCTTGGAGTTTGACGTTTCTCTCCCCGCTATCGATCGAGGCGACCTTGTTATCCCGCATGGCCAGCGGGGTATTTCTGTCGGTCAAAAGATCGATTTCGTAGGTTACCTGGGCGTCGCCTTCCCAGTCATCGCCCATGATTTGGTCGGAAAAGTTAACCTTGATTTTGACGTGAAAAGGCAGGCCCCAGCGATCGGTGTCCCAGTCTATGACAAAGTAATTAAGGACGTTTAGGATCTTCCCGGAACCGCTGGGGTGTTCGGAGATGGCCGCCGGGAGGATGGAAACGGATTTTTCCACCGGGCCGGTGGGCGTTTTAACCTTGAAAACCAGCTCCGGAAAGGGGGCGCTCATGGTTACCGTGTAGACGTCCAAATTGGTCCCGTTTTGTCCTTGCCCCGAGCCAAAATTATGCGCCCTCGCGTAATAGGCCACGGCGGCCACGGCGTAAGTTCCTTCCGTCGAGGGCGAAAAGGGACACTGGCCCTTGACGTCCTTTAACGACCAGAGGGCTTTAGGCAGGCACGTATCGGTCGCTCCCTTTGAGTAGATGTAGTTATTTTGCCCGTTTATGCCCTCGATCTTGGATATGGTATCTAGGTATACGTTTTTGTCGAATTTTTTTGGGAGGTTATTGGCCTCGCTAAAATGGCCCGGCAAGGTTATGTTGGGCATTAAGTTTAAGCTTAGATCGTTTTGGAACTGATCCCCGTCCTTTTCCGTCGTGGGATCGCTAATAAGCAATACTATGGATTTTGAGCAGCGGGTATTTCCCAGATCCGGACGGCGCTGGGCCCAAGCCGAACCCCCGGACCCGAAATCGGTCAATTGGCCAATCGGCGATCCGGCCTCGTCGGTATCGCCTTGCCTATTGTATTCGTAACTGGGGTTATTTAGGCCGCCAAGGTATCTGACCCCCTCAAAAAGCATCTCGGCCACGGGATTGCCCCAGGAGAAAACGTTGTAATACCTTTGCCCGTCCCAGGAGGCGGGATCCTTATTGGTGGGCCGCCCGGAAATCCTTAAATTGTCTATGTTATCGATGATGCCTTTCTTGTTGACTTGCCCGGTCATGGTGTTTACCGGAGGTACGTATTGGCCATTGGGGTTACCGGGTAGGCCGTTAACCGGGCCCACGTGGTTTCTTAGTTTCCCGCCGGCGTCCCTAATGAGGCTATTGTAGCCGCCGGTCAATAAGCCAAAATTTATGGGTTTCCCGCCCCCGCCGTATCTTTGAAGTAAGCCCACCGGTTTATAAACTTCCCCGGCCGGGGTGCCGGTTAGGCCCGGATAGGCTTGGCACCCTTCGGTCGCGGAAAAATCGTTTTTTACGCAGGCCTCAACGCTAAGGTTATAAACCAGGACCTTTTTTCTGGCGCTTTGGGTCAGGACCATGTCGTCAGGCAGGGGCCTATTTACCAAAACCCAGTCCCAATACCTGGGAAAAGGTTGGGTGTGGGCCACGGGCATGTTGACGGAATCCTTGCCTTTCACGTTAAAATACGATCCGGTGACGTCCAGCAAAACCTTCATGGCCGGGAAGTATTCGTTGCCCCGCCCCAGATCGCTGGATCTCGCGAAAAAATGGCTGGTTCCGGACTTGGGTTTTTCGTAGGGCGAGTATTTGCGGATGTCGTAATAGGCCGAGTTGGGGGTGACCATTAACCAAGTGTCATCGGATCTGACCTCGGCCCCCCAGGCGTTCGCGTCGGGCGGGACAAAGGAGTGCTCCAAAACGGTCCTAAAAGCCGTGTCCACCTTTCGTTTGCCCCCATACAAAACCCTTCTGATGGCGTCCATCCTACTCGCGGCCAAATGGTTAAGCCAGTTCCCGCTAAAGGTCCTTTGGCCCCCGTAAGTTACCGACCTCGATAAATTCGAGCAGACCCCCGCGACCGATCTGGGCGATATGACGTAGGACTTTAAGCCCCTGGGCCGGCTGTTTTTTATGGCCTGCTCGCTTTGATCCTCGATGGTGTCCCCGACCCTAACGAAATAGCCGTTTCGATCGCCTACCATGAAAACCCCGTTGACCCCGGCCTGGGTTGACCCCTTATAGGCGTAGCAAGACCTACTGTCGAAATACCCGACGTACTCAACCAAGGGATTAAAGCCCGTGTCCACCCGCCCGTCGCCGTCCAAATCGGTCAAGCCCGGATAGCCCTGGCCAAACATCTTAAGTTCCTTGCTTAAAACCAGCAAAACCTTGGGGGTGGGCGTTTCCCCGGCCAAAAGGGGATTACTTTGATACTTGACCCTTAAGGGCGGCGACTCCCCCCAAGCCCAATCGCCCAGGCCCAATAAGCTAATGACGACCACGACCACGGCCACGGCCACGGGCTTGGCCATGGTGATGTCCTTGGCCAAGCGGCCGGCAAAACGTGCCATCGAAAAAAAGCGCCCCGCGCCCAGCCCAAAAATCCCACTTGACATCGAAAAAATCCTATAAAATTTAAATAAAAGCCGACCCTTACAAGGCTTCCCGGAACATGGAGGTGATAAAGGTCATGGGGCCGGTCTTGGCGCCCTTTAAGGCGCCGTCGTTTACGCCCCTAACCGAAACGATTATGGTGACCCGCTTACTGGTCGCGGCCGAGGCGTCGTAACTGTCACTCGTGCCCAAACTGGCCCCGGCCGGGGCCACGTCCCGGCTATCGATTTCCACCACGGCCGCGGCCACTTTCTGGCCGTTAACCAAAAACTCCAAGTGCGGCTGGGCGGGAAACGCGCTTCCCCAGCCCGTTTCGAGGTAGCGATCCTTAAACGAATGGGCGGGCTTTGACGATTCCGAAACGATGGCGCTTAGGTTAAACCTTTTATCGTTAATGGCGACGTCCAAGGGAAACCGGCCCTCGGATTTACGAAGGGCCTCCCCGGGCGTCCCCAGTTCCGGCCTTAAAAGTACCCTGGATAAAAGCGTGGCCACCATGGCCGAGGACTCGGCCGCGTCAAAGGTCTCCCCGGCCAAGCGCCTTTGGCCGGCTTGGTCCACTTCGTCCCGGCTCGAGGCCAAAAGCGTCAGCCCCATCAAACTCAAAAGGGTCAATATGAACATGGTAAAGGGCAAAACCAGCCCCGCCCTATTAAAAAAAATGGCGTTTTTCATGATAACCGTCGCGGTTTTTAACCATAAATTACAAACCCAAGCTGCCCCGGGCCCGGCCCGCCTGGGCCGGGGCCGGGAAGCTTATTTTCTTGGCCAAATTTTGGCCCAAAAGGCCGTTCGCGTTTTAAGGGCCTTTTTAGGCCCCAGGAGGGCCGAGAGCCCTTGATCCGCCTTACCCTACCGTCCCCCGCCGCGAAACGCGGCCTAGGGGCCTTTTTGGGCGTTTAAGGGCCAGGCCCAGCCGGGGGTCGGGCTTTCGGGCCCAATGGCTATAAGGAAAAAAAAGTCACGACCGTGCCGCGGATAAGATTCCTGGGGCCGACGAGGCTTTTCCAGCTAATCTCCACCTCGACTTGGGTCGATAGGGCCGTGACTTTTCGCGGGAAATACCTAACCGTCCGCTTAAACCTTGTCCCCGGGCAAGGCCCCTTAGCGCAGGCCAGGCCAAAGCGATCGAGATTGTCCTCAACCTTGGGGCCGTTATTGGCCTCCTCCAAAAGCTCCTGGCGGCTAAGGCTTTTTACCCGCTCAAGTTCCGATTCGGCCAAAACCGAGGCCACGTTCACCTCCCCGGCCATGGCGTTTGAGGTACTGGCGGCGGTCTGGATTTTCATGGCCGCCAAACAGCCCACGGCCAAAATCAATACCGTGACCATGAGCTCGACCAAAGTTAGGCCCCCTCGAAAACCCACCCGCAAGGGAACTCCCATAGGCCGGTTCTTTTTACGCCTCGAATTTTTCATCTTAATTTTATATGGCCCGGTTTTCTTTGGCCGAGCTTATCCTGCCGTTGTCGTTATCGATCGAGATTCGGTAGCCCGCGGCCAAGCCCTTGGATTGGCCCGGACCCGGGCCCGGGCCCTGGCCAGGGCCTGGGTTTTTCGAGTAAAACAAAAAGATCTCAAAGGGCCTGGGGTCCGAGTAGACCCGTTGGTCGGGCATGAAAATCCCATAGTGGACGCCCTTTATCCGCTTGTCCCCGTCCTGGCCCTTATCCAAACTGGCGATGAGGGCGCAGTTGACGTTTTCGTGAAAGGGGTGGTAGCCGTCTTTGGCCAAAGCCCAACCAACCACGGCGGCCTTATCGACCAGGGCCGTTTGCAAACTTAGGCCGCAGGTTTTCGCCTTGGCCTTGGAGCAATCCAAAACGACCCGGACCGGGTTTTTGCTCTCCTGGGCCAAACGCTTGGCCCTCCAAAAAAATTCCTCGGTCCTTTTGGCTTCCGACCTTAAGCGCGAATCCTTTAGGTAGGAACCCAGGCCGGGGTACGCGACGCCAAAAGCGATTAGGGCGATAACCAAGACCGCCACCAGTTCCAAGACGGTGAAACCTTTTTTGGAGCCCTTGAAGCCTTTGTTTAAGCCTATTTTGGGGCCAACTTTGGGGCTTTTGGGTACTTTCCTAAGGGTATTTTTAAAACTTTTTTGGGAATTAAGGTTTTTTGGGGGTTTTTCCATGGCTTAATTCCTAAGAAAGACGGTTTCCATGAGACTGGAGTATTTGCGGCCGCCCAGTTCTTTTCCGGCCTCGCGGTTAAAAAGGGCCGGGCGTCTGTAAAAGGTTTGTTTTGAATTAAAGGCGCTTACCGCGGTCACGGCCACGGCCAGGGCCTTGACTTTTTCGCCGGCGAATCTTTTTTGGCTTAAGTTGGGGGCCATGGTGACGTTGGAAAGTTCCACCGGATCGTTTTCGAAAAAATAATAAACCTGAAAATCGCTGACGTTTTCGGCCACGGCCTGGGCCCCCTGGGCGGGATCGTCATAATCGGTCAGGCTTTGGTCGTGACGGTCAACCATGAGGGTGGAGGTTTTTTCGTTTAGGAAATAGGTGGTGACGGCGACGTTTCGAAGGTTAAAAAGTAACGCTCCCTCCACCCCAAAATCCCGGGGCGGCATGGTAAAGGTAAACCGGCCGTTTCGTTTTATGGCCAGGGCTTTTTTGTCGCGACTTAATTTTTCCACCTCAAACAAAACGGCCCGGCGCCCGGACACGGCGGCCACGATGTCCCCCCGTTTCACGTCGCTTTCCAAAACCGGATCCTCGAGCTTTAGCTCCCCTAACTTAAAGACCTCCAAACGGCCCAGGGGCGAGGGTTTTTCAATCTCGGAGCTAAAAACCGTTAAACTGTCGGCGCCGTCAAGGCCCCCGTCGGTCCCGTAAATCCCCATGGCCCCCAAATCGTCGCTGGCCGCGTCGGGATTTTTATACCAGCCCAAACTTCTTTCGATTACCAGTTTGCCCTTAACCAATTCGTGGTTGGTGGGCCCGTAAAACTGGACCCGATCGACCCCGGGGCCCAGTAACGACAAGCCGTTTCCGGCCATCCTGGCCTCCTTGACGATAAGCCCCAAGGTCTCCCGCAAGTTTCTCTGGCTCCCCAGGGCCGCTTCCTCGCCGTAAAAGCGCCCGGTCGAGGAACGCAAAACGGTAAAGGCCAAAGCGGTGACCATGACGCCGATAAACATCACCATCAATAGCTCGACCAGAGAAAACCCTGGCTTTTTTGGGCCGGCCGGCCAATAAACCCCGGGTTTTTTGGCCCCAAAGGACCCCGTCAACCGTAAAGCGAACACGAAAAAAACCTACCCCAAACGAAATGGCTTTTTTTGGTCGGGACCAATAACGGCCCCCATTCAACCTGGGCCGATCACCATACCGGCCGTTCAAACAAATTGATTGTACCTATTAATATATACATAAGTCAAGTATTTTAAAATTAACTCTGTACTTTAGCTAATAAATAAACTCTTAAAATTACTGAGAATAGATTATGAAGTTAAAATTAACCATATAAAGTTATTATAAAAAATTTTTTTAGCCATAAAACGTTTCGCCAGTCTAAGCAATCATAATCAGGAGCCAGGCCAATTATTTCGCCCTTTAGGGCCCTTAAGCGGGCCTACCCCCAACCATCGGTTTTCAAAGGTAAATTTTTAACCGGTTTCATAAAAGTAAACGCCCCCGGGCTTTGGCCGCGAAAAAAAGCGGCGAAATTATGGCCAAAAGGAATTACGATAAGGGGAAAAGCGGGATTGATTAAGCTGGGGCTAAACGGTTTGGGGGCCGAGGATTTTTGGCCCCCCGAAGCGTTTAAATCGGTAGGTTTGGGGGTTATTTTTGGGGAGTGTAAAGTGAAAAATTGGTAAACAAGTATGATTGGGATTATTTTTTGCTAAATTATTAAAAATAATTTATTTTTATTTTTTTAATGGGGACGAGAGCCCCTACCTTCAGTCCCGTGCCTTGGCCCAGGCCAAAGTGCTAAAATTAATAATTGACAAAAGCCTTAAAAAGTATTACGCTAAACGCGTAAAAGTGAATTTCTCATCGCGGTTAAAAAAATTTGGACTCCGGAGGTTTCAATGGAAGACCCTGACAAGGTGCTCACTATTGGCGAGGCGGCCAAGTTATTGGGCGTGGGCCCAAAAACTTTGTCGGCCATGGTTCGGGCCGGAAAAGTGCCCGGTTTTCGCATTGGCGAGCGCGGCTATTGGCGCATCAAACGCCGCGACATAGACAGGTTAATGGACCCGCAATCCAGCCAAAAATCGCCCCCGGAGATTAACCCCACTTCCGGGGCCACCAAAAATCGCAATCCCTAAGCCTTGGGCCTTTTTTAGGTCACGGGCTTTTTTTTCGCCCCTCCCCCAACGCTCCTTTGCCCCCTTGGCCGTTTCTGACCCCGGCCTTTGGGCTCTTCCCCAAACCCCCGGCTTTTTTTTAAACGTCTTTCCATTTGACTATCGGGCGCTTAAAAGAACCTCGCTTGAATCGCGAGGGTGTATAAGGTAAACTAAAAGGGAACTTTTTGGGTGACCATCCCCGAATCGTGGCTTATGAAAACGGGCCCTTACCGGGTCAAAGGTAACGAGGGGCGGCTTATTTAAGGCCCGCCGCCGGGTCGCCCGGCGGCCCTCCTTAAGGGCGCCCAGACCTGGGGCGCCGGGGCCAAAAAAATTTTTTAGGAAAAGCGGAAAGCGTTTGTTGATTTAACGGGGAAATTTGACTGGAAAAAATTAGACCGGATTATCTTTTTTTTGGCTAAATAATTAATTATAGCCATTTTTTTTGCCCTTTGTCCCATGGCCGTGGTTATTTTTTTGTAAAATAATTACCCTTTAGATTTTTCCCGCGGCGGAATCGGGTTTTTTTCGCCGTTTTTACGCGAGGCCCCGGCCTGGGGCCGATTTTGGAAGGACGGGTCCATTGGCTCAAAGTATCAGGATCTACAACACCATGACCCACAAGCTGGAGGAATTAAAACCGCTGGTTCCGGGTCAGGTGGGCATTTACGTTTGCGGGCCCACGGTCTACGACGACGCCCACATAGGCCACGCCCGGGCCGTCTTGGCCTTTGACGTTTTGGTTAGGCACCTTCTGGCCGTAGGTTACAAAGTCAAATACGTCCGCAATTACACCGATATCGATGACAAAATAATCGCCAGGGCCAAAGAAAAAGGCCTTAACTGGAAAGAATTGGCCGAAAACCACATAAAAAGCTTTGAAGAGGATTTGAAAGCCCTCGATTGTTTGCCCCCTACCGACTGCCCCAGGGCCACCGATTACATCCCCCAGATGCTCGAAGACGTCAAGGGCATCGTCGATAACGGCCTGGCTTACGCCGTGGACGGGGACGTGTATTTCGACGTCCAAAAAAGCCCCAACTACGGCTGCCTTTCCGGCCGCCGGGCCGACGAGCAAGAGGCCGGGGCCCGGGTGGCCGTGGATGACCGTAAACGCCATCCCTCGGATTTCGCCCTCTGGAAGGCGGCCAAACCCGACGAGCCTTCCTGGCCCTCGCCCTGGGGACCGGGCCGTCCCGGTTGGCATATCGAATGTTCGACCATGAGCGCAAGGCTCCTGGGCCCCAGTTTCGACATCCACGGGGGCGGGCAGGATCTAATCTTCCCCCATCACGAAAACGAACTGGCCCAAAGCGCCGCCCTACGCCGGCCCATGGCCACCATCTGGGCCCATAACGGTTTTGTCAACATAAACAACGAAAAAATGTCCAAATCCCTGGGCAATTTTTTTACCGTCAAAGACATCCTAAAGCTCTGCCCCGGCGAGGTCCTAAGGTTTTTCCTGGTCTCCAAGCACTACCGCAGCCCCCTGGAATTTTCCGACGAGGGCTTAAAGGAATCGGCCCGGGCCCTGGATCGAATCTACCGGACCTTGGCCGCGGCCCAAGAACTCTTGGTTGGCTACGAACCCTCGGGCCAGAAAAGCGTGGCCCCCGAACCCGAGGCCTTAAAAAACAGCTTTGACGAGGCCCTAAACGAGGACATCAATACCGCCCAAGCCCTGGGCCATGCCTTTGAGCTGGTAAGGCTTCTAAACAAATACGCGGCCGGCCAAGACCAACCCTCGGCCCATAAAGCCCTTGGCGTCCTAAGGGCCATGGGCAACGAGCTGGCCCTGTGGCCAAAAACCCCCGCCGAGTATTTCGCTTCCCTAAAGGCCAAGGCCCCGGAGGGCCTAACCGACGCCGAGATCGATAGCCGCGTGGCCGCCAGAAACGAGGCCCGTTCCCGCAAAGACTGGGCCGAGGCCGATCGCCTCAGAAAGGAACTCTTAGATCTGGGCGTAATCGTCGAAGACAAAGCCGGCCAAACCAGCTGGCGTTACGCCTAAACGAAATCCCCTACCCCCCAAAAAAAAATCGACCGGACGGTCGATTTTTTTTTGCGGCCAAAGGGCGGCGCCCCGGCCAAAAGTTTCGGGATTTAAAGAAAAACTCATAAACTTACTTACTTAAGTAACCTGGCCATGGTTTTTCGCCCAAAAAACCCCTGGGCCCTTTAGTGAAGGGTTTGGGCGTTTAGGGAGTGGAGTTTATCCATGGCCGGGGCGAAACCCTGTTTCGCGGCCATTTCATAGTACTTAATGGCCAGGGGCAAATTTTTCTCGACCCCTAGGCCCGTTTCGTAGGCGAGGGCCAAGTTGCTTTGGGCGATGGGATGACCCTGATCGGCGGCCAGGCGGTGATACTTGGCGGCTTGGGCCAGGTCCCTTTCGACCCCCTCGCCCTTAACGTACATTTGGCCCACCCAAGCCTGGGATTCGCAATCGCCTTGATCGGCGGCCAGGCGGAAGTAGTCAAAGGATTTGGCTAAGTCCCGATCGACCCCTTCGCCGTTATGGTAGAGTTGGCCCAAGGAGGCTTGGGCTTTGATTACGCCTTGATCGGCGGCCAGATGAAAATACTTGACGGCTTGGGCGAGGTCTTCCTTAACCCCTAGGCCGTGGTAATAGGACGAACCGACAAAATAACGCGCCCTGGGATGGCCTTGATCGGCGGCCAAAAGGCCGTATTCAAAAGCCAGGTTCAAGTTTTTTTCGACCCCTTGGCCGTTAAGATAGGCCATGGCCAATTCGAAGCGCGCCTCGGGATTATCGTGCTCGGCGGCCGCGCGCCAATACTTAAAGGCCAGTACGGGATCCTTTTCCACCCCATACCCATAGGCGTATGATTGCGCCGCGTAAAACTTGGCCGTGGGATGGCCTTGATCGGCCGCCAACAGACAGTGCGCGACCGCTTGGGGCAAGTCTTTTTCAACGCCTTTCCCGTCGTGATAGGCCATGGCCAATTCGAAGCGCGCCTCGGCATGGCCTTTTTCGGCCGCCTGCCGAAAGTATTTTACGGCCTGGACTTGGTCTTCCGGCGTGCCTTGGCCATCGCGGTAAGCTTGGGCCACGGAAAAGAGGGCCTCGACATGGCCATCTTCGGCCGCCTGCCGAAAACGCTTAAAGCCTAGGGCGAGGTCTTTTTTCACCCCCTGGCCGATCAGGTAGGCTTGGCCCAGGGCGTAGTTCGCCTCGGCGATGCCTTGGTCGGCGGCGAGATACCAATACTTAACGGCCATGACGGGGCTTTCCGCTACCCCTTCGCCGCGCCAATAGGCCGCCCCGACCAAATAACGCGCCGGTCCATGGCCCCGCTCGGCGGCCAAAAGGCCGAATTCATAGGCCAGGGTCAAGTTTTTATCGACCCCTTCGCCGTTAAGATGGGCCTTGGCCAAAGCGTAGAGCGCCCCGATATGGTCTTTTTTGGCGGCCTCCAGCCAATACTTAATGGCCAGGCGGGGATCTTTATCCACCCCAAGCCCATGGGCGTACGATTGCCCCACGTTATACTTGGCCCTGGCCAGGCCTTGGTCGGCGGCCACCAGACAGTGTTTAAAGGCTTGGCCAAAGTCCCTTTCGACGCCTTCGCCTTTCTCGTAAGCCAAAGCCAGATTGAACCGCGCCTCGGCGTGGCCTTTTTCGGCCGCCTGCCGAAAGTATTTTGCGGCCTGGACAAGATCCGGCTCGACCCCTTCGCCGTAAAGGTAGGATAGGCCTAAGCAAAAAATGGCCTCGTCATGGCCTTTTTCGGCCGCCAGGCGCCAATGCCTGACCGCTTGGACGGCGTCCTTTTCGACGCCATCGCCTAGGCTATAGGCCTGACCCAGATTGTACCTCGCCTCGACGTGGCCATTTTCGGCGGACAGGCGCCAATACTTAACGCTTTGGGCAAGATCGCGCTCGACCCCTTCGCCTAAAAGGAAGATTTTGGCCAACGAAAGCTGGGCCCGGACCTGGCCTTTATCGGCGGCCAGACGCCAATATTTGATGGCCAGGACCAGATCCTTATCGGCGCCATCGCCAATATAGTGGGCCTGGCCCAGCTCGAAAAGTTCGTCCGGGCTGGCTAGGTCAGGATCTTTCGTAAAACCGTCGGTCATTTTATCCATCTTAAAGAAAAACTTAAAAACGCGCTTACTTATTTAAGTAAGGCGGTTGGGGTTAGTCAATGTGGCTTTCGGGCCAAACGGGTTAGTTAAAACTTGCCCGCCTGGAGGGTTCGCTTTCCGTTTCGACCAAAAAACGGGCCATTCCCGGGCGCCCGGGCGCGGAAAAGGGCCGGTTTTACGGACGGGTTTTGGCTTTCATTTCGGCAAGTTTTTCCCTCGCCAAACCGAAACGTTGTTTGGCGGACAGCTCCAAATACTTTTTGGCCAGGGCGCGGTTTTTTTTGACCCCATGGCCATTTTCGTAGGCTAGGCCTAACATATACTGGGCGTAGGCATGATTCTGCTCGGCGGCCAAACGCCAATAATGGATGGCCAGTTCCAGACTGCGGTCAACTAAATGCCCGTCAAAGTAGACCCAACCTAAAAAAAACCGCGCCTCGCTTTGACCGGAATCGGCGGCCTGTAATAGCAATCTTACGCACTTATAACCATCGCCACTCGACGAGAAAGCCAAGTCAGACCACCAATCTCGCCGTATATTGTCGCCTTCGTTATTTTTGAACCACGCCCAGAGATCCGACATGATGGAATTTGGGCGAGAATCCTCCGTATCAAATAAAGGGGGAATATGAGACACATAGGGAAGCATGGTTTCGGTATCCGATATACGCTTATGGCTTTGGGCACCGCCGAACGGTATAATTCCACTTGGCGTAGACGCGTAGGAACCATCGACACCCGAAAAAAACTTTGGACGGCCGTCCGGACCGCCGTCCCCTTTTTTAGGCGAGGGATTGGTAAGGCCGTCCGGACCACCGTCCCCTTTTTTAGGCGAGGGATTGGTAAGGCCGGCGTTTACTTTAGGCTTGTCATTCACGCGTTTCACCATCTTAAAGAAAAACTTAAAAACTCGCTTACTTATTTAAGTAACGCGTTTGGGGTTAGTTAATGGGGCTTTCGGACCATGTTAAGTTTTGGCCAAAACCAGGCCGCTTGGAGGAATCGGGCCCAGTGAAAACCAAGCGAACCGGCCCTTCCCGGTGGCCGAAGGCTTAGTGAAGGGTTGGGGGTTTTAGCGAAGCGATTTTTTCCAGGGCCGGGGGGAAACCCTGTTTCGCCGCCATCGAGAAATACTTGGCGGCCATGGCCAAGTCGATTTCGACCCCTTCGCCGGTTTCATAGAACATGCCCATGTTATACTGGGCCAAGGGTTGGCCCTGATCTGCGGCCAGGCGGTAATACTTAATGGCTTGGGCGAGATCGCGCTCGACCCCGTCGCCTATGAGGAAGATTTGGCCCAAACAAATCTGGGCCCCGCAATCGCCCCGATCGGCGGCCAGGCGAAAATATTTGACGGCTTGGACGGCGTCCTTTTCCACCCCGGAACCGTTAATCAAGGTTTGGCCCAAACAAAGCTGGGCTTCGAGAATGCCTTGATCGGCGGCCAGGCGCAAATACTTAACGGCTTGGGCGAGATCTTTCTCGACCCCGCGCCCCACGGAGTACGATATCCCCACGTCCAAAGCGGCCAGGGGATGCCCTTGGTTGGCGGCCATGATGCCGTAAAAAAGGGCTTGGGCCGGGTCCTTTTCCACCCCCTCGCCGTGACGGTAAACCTGGGACAACTTATATTGGGCTTCGGCATGGCCTCCTTCGGCGGAAACGTGCCAATATCTGATGGCCAGGGGCAGATCTTTTTTGGCGCCATCGCCAAAATAGTGGGCCATGCCCACCCTGAAAAGCTCGGCCGGAGTGCTTAAGTCGAGTCTTTTAAAAAAATCGTCTGCCATGGGTATCCCGGTTAATGAAAAAACCATAAACCCATTTACTTATTTAAGCGTTGGGTCTTTTTAGGCGCCTTTCGGCCAAGTTAAGTTTGGCCCAAAACCAGGCCGATTGGGAAAAACGGCGAGCCAAAGGATCAAGTGGGCGGCCATCCGCCGGTTTACCGATGGCCCGCCATAAGCCCGGGCCTTTTCGCCCGAAAACCCCCGGACGTTTTAGGCGTAAACGCCCGGGCCTTTTAGTGAAGGGTTGGGGTTTTCAAGGCTAGGAGTCTTTGTTCGGCTTGGGGGTCTCCCTGTTTCGCGGCCAGTTCATAATACTTTTCGGCCAGGTCGAGGTTTTTTTCGACCCCGTCGCCGCTTTCGTAGCTCAGGCCCAACCAAAGCTGGGCCAGGGGATAACCTTGATCGGCCGACAAGCGCAGATACTTAGCGGCCAAGCCTAAGTCCACTTTCGCGCCGTCGCCAAACTTTAGGGCCATGCCCAATCTAAAACGCGCCTTGGCATGGCCTTGGTCGGCCGCGAGACGCCACCATTTAACGGCCTCGCTCGGGTCCCTATCCACCCAAAGCCCTTCATGGTAGGTCAGGCCCAAATTGTACCGAGCCTCGGGTAGGCCCAACGCGGCCGACTTGGTTAGCCAGCCCACGCTTTGTTGAAGATCCACGCCGACGCCGTTTCCTTCGCGGTAGGCGTTGGCCAGCCTAAATTGGGCCAGGGCATGGCCCTTTTCGGCCGCCTGACGATAAAAATCCAGGGCTTTTCGCATGTCCCTTTGAACGCCTTGGCCCCAAAAATAAGCCTCGCCGTCCATGAAAAGATCGCTCGATTCGGAAAAACCGTAAATATAATAAAAATCTTCCGCCATTTGTCTCCCATAGGGTGAAGAAAAGTTATACCCGCTTACTTATTTAAGCGAATATGGGTGAAGAAAAGTTAAACCCGCTTACTTATTTAAGCGAGGTCGGCTGGGGTTGGTTTAGGGTTTGTCCGGCCAAAGGGCCAAGTTTCATGAAAAAAACTTGGCCTTTTAGTGATGGTTTAGGTTTCCCAAGGCGCGAAGTCTTTGTTCGGCTTCCCGGACTCCCTGTTTCGCGGCCATTTCATAATACTTTTTGGCCAGGTCGAGGTCTTTTTCTACCCCAATCCCGTTTTCGTAGGCGGAGCCCATCCAAAGCTGGGCCAAGGAATCGCCCTGATCGGCGGCCAGTTTATAATACTTTTTGGCCAGTTCGAGGTCTTTTTCGACCCCAAACCCGTTTTCGTGGGCAAAGCCCATCCAAAGCTGGCCGAAGCGCTCGCCCCGATCGGCGGCCAAGCGAAAATATTTGACGGCTTCCGAGAGGTCTTGTTTGCCCCCGCCCATGTCCAACAGGTAGTTTTGGGCCAGCGAAACCTGGGCTTTGCGATCGCCTTGATCGGCGGCCAGGCGAAAATAGTTAACGGTTTGTTCCGCGTCGCCTTCGACGCCCTGGCCTTGAAAATAGGCCGGGCCAATATTGGCCTGGGCCTCAACGACGCCTCGAGCGGCGGCCTGCCGAAAATACTTCACGGCTTTTTCGTGGTCTTGTTCCACTCCCAGCCCTTTGGAATAGAAGGTTCCCGCGTTAAGCATCGCCATGGGATGGCCTCCGTCGGCGGCCAGGAGACAGTGTTTAATGGCTTGGGCCAGGTCCTTTTCCACGCCTTGGCCTTCATAATAAGCCACGCTCAGATTGAACCGCGCTTTCGGATCCCCTCCCTCGGCGGCCTGCCGAAAATACTTCACGGCTTTTTCGTGGTCTTGTTCCACTCCCTGACCTTTTCTATATAGTATCCCCAGGTTACCAGCGGCCACGGCGTGGCCTTGCTCGGCGGCCAGGCGCCAATACTCGGCGGCTTGGGCTAGGTCCCGTTCCACGACCTGGCCTTTAAAACATAAATACCCCAAATGAAACCGGGCCTCGCCTTGGCCTTGCTCGGCGGCCAGGCGCCACCATTTGGCGGCCTGGTCCATATCCTTTTCCACCCCCAGCCCTTTGGAATATGAGGTTCCCGCGTTAAGCATCGCCATGGGATAGCCTCCCTCGGCGGCCAGGAGACAGTGTTTAAAGGCTTGGGCCAGGACCTTTTCCACGCCTTGGCCATCATCATACGCCACGCTCAGATTGAACCGCGCTTCCGGATCCCCTCCCTCGGCGGCCTGCCGAAAATACTTCACGGCTTTTTCGTGGTCTTGTTCCACTCCCTCACCGTTTTTATACAGTAACCCCAGGTTACAAGCGGCCACGGCGTGGCCTTGATCGGCGGCCAGGCGCCAATACTCGGCGGCTTGGGCGAGATCCCGTTCCGCGACCTGGCCTTCAAAACAGAACCACCCCAAATGAAACCGGGCCTCGCGTTGGCCTTGCTCGGCGGCCAGGCAATACCATTTGGCGGCCTGGTCCATATCCTTTTCCACCCCCAGCCCGAAATGATAGGCCTGGCCCAAATGATACCGGGCGTCGGCTTGGCCTTGCTCCGCGGCCAAGCGCCACCATTTGGCGGCCTGGTCCATATCCTTTTCCACCCCCAGCCCGTGATAATAGATCAGGCCCAAATTATACCGGGCGTCGGGCTGGCCTTGCTCCGCGGCCAGGCGCAACCATTTGGCGGCCTGGGCGAGATCTTTTTCAACGCCCTTCCCGGTTTGGTAAGCTTGGGCCAAATCAATACACGCCGGGAGATAACCTTGCGCGGCCGAGAGGCGCCACCATTTAACGGCTTGGGCGGGGTCGCTTTCGACGCCTTGGCCAAGAAAGTAGGCTAGGCCCAACATGCGGCGCGCCTTGGCATGCCCTTGGTCGGCCGCGAGGCGCCACCAAGTAACGGCCTGGTCCGGATCCCTTTCCACCCCCAGCCCTTCATGGTAGGTTAGGCCCAAATTGTGGCAAGCGTCGGGTAGGCCCGACGCGGCCGACTTGGTTAGCCAGCCTAGGCTTTGTTGAAGATCCACGCCGACGCCGTCTCCTAGGCGGTACGCGTTGGCCAGCCTAAATTGGGCCATGGCATGGCCCTTTTCGGCCGCCTGACGGTAAAAATCCAGGGCTTTTCGCGTGTCCCTTTGAACGCCTAGGCCCAAAGAATAAAGCTCGCCATTTAAGAAAAGTTTGTTAAGACTGTTTGAGCTTGAAGATTTAAAATAATCGTCCGTCATTTGCCTCCCATAGCCTAAAGAAAAGTTAAACCCGCTTACTTAATTTGAGCGAAAATGGGTAAAGAAAAGTTAAACTCGCTTACTTAAATTAAGCGAATATGGGTAAAGAAAAGTTAAACCCGCTTACTTAATTTAAGCGAATATGGGTAAAGAAAAGTTAAACCCGCTTACTTAATTTAAGTGAATATGGGTGAAGAAAAGTTAAACCCGCTTACTTAATTTAAGCGAAGATGGGTAAAGAAAAGTTAAACCCGCT
>JAITLH010000265.1 GCA_031277995.1 Deltaproteobacteria bacterium | reverse complement strand
CCAGCGATTACCCCGAACGGCTCCCAAAAGCGTCACGGCGGCTATAGGCATTAGGCCCTCCAGCGATTACCCCGGACGGCTCCCAAAAGCGTCACGGCATAGGGAAACATTAGGGCCGTCGGCGCTTAGCCCGGACGGATTCCAAAAGCGTCACGGCAAAGGGAAACATTAGGGCCGCCGGCGATCGGAGACCGGGCCGTCATGGACCAAGCGCCCGTCGTGAAACCTGACCAGCCTTTTGGCGTAGGCGGCCACGTCCGGTTCGTGGGTGACCACGATTAAAGTCAAGCCCTGATCGTTAAGCTCGCAAAACAGTTTCATGATTTCATCGCTGGTTTGGCTATCGAGGTTTCCCGTCGGTTCATCGGCCAAGACCAAACTGGGGGAGCCGCAAAGGGCCCTGGCCACGGCCGCCCTTTGCTGCTGGCCGCCGGAAACTTGGCTGGGCCTATGGTGGACCCAGGGCGTTAAGCCGACCCGATCGAGCATGGCCCTGGCCCGCTCGTTTCTCTCGGCGCCCGGGACCTTGGCGTACAAAAGGGGCATGGCCACGTTTTCCAAAAGGTCGGCCCGAGGCAATAGGTTAAAGCCCTGAAAAACGAAGCCCAAAAACTTATTGCGCCGGTGGGCCAATTGATCGGGACTAAGATCGCCTACCGATTCACCCAAAAGTTTATACGTTCCCGAGGTGGGCACGTCCAAACAACCTAAAATATTCATAAAGGTAGATTTTCCCGAGCCGCTGGGCCCCATGATGGCCACGAATTCAGCGCTCTTTATCTCAAAATCCACCCCATGCAAAACTTCCAAGGCCCCGGCGTCGGTATAGTAAGTTTTTTTAAGCTCCTCGGTTTGGATAATGGCCTCACCGTTGGTAAGGCCATTATCCTTACCCTTGGCCGGGGCGCTGGCCTGGCTCCCGTTTTGGATCCCGTTTTGGCCTTTAGCCTCAGCCCCTTTTTGGGTAAGCTCCGGGCCCTCGTTTTGGCTCTGGTCCACAATCAGAACCTCCGGCCCGGGCCGGGCCCGGCTGACCCGCTTAAAAGGGTTCGATCTTCCTGGGGCTGATTCTCGCCAATAATGACCAGATCGCCTTCCTTAAGATCCCCGCCCTTAACGATGGTTTGCCGCAAGTCGCTGGTTCCCAGAGTCAAGGCGACCATTTTCGGTTTCCCGTCGGCCCCCAAAACGTAGACCCGCCCATGGGTATCCTCGGTCTCGTAGGGATCTTTTTTGGCGGCCGCCTCGGGCGCTCCCTCTCCGCTGCCCCAGTAGGCCGTGGGTTCATGGCTGCCTTCGGCCGCCAAGGCCTGTCCGGCCGCGCTTGGCGGCCCGTCCGGGCCATCGCTCGGCGCTTGACCCGGCGCTTGACCCGGTAATGGGCCATCGGGCGGCGGAACCGACCCGGAGCCATCGGGCGGCGTGACCCCGGCCGTCTGCGGGGCTATGGGGTCCAAGGCCTCGGCTCCGGTGGGGCGATAGTTAAGGGCGGCGGCCGGGACCAGCAAAACGTCGTTTTGTTTGTAAAGTTCAATGTCCACGTAGGCGGTCATGCCGGGGAGAAGTTTTAGGGTGGGGTTGTCGACGTCAATGATGACGTCGTAGGTAACCACGTTAGAGGTGATGGTTGGGTTTAGGCGGATTTGCCTTAGTTTTCCCGTAAACGATTCCCCCAGGTAGGCGTCCACCGTAAAGGTCACTTCCAGTCCCGGGGTAAGCCGGCCAATGTCGGCTTCGGAGAAACTGGCGTTTATCTGCATCTTGGTAAGATCGCCGGCGATGTCAATTAGGGTGGGGGTTTGGAAACTCGCGGCCACGGTCTGGCCCACGTCCACGGCCCGGTTTATGATAACCCCGTCCACCGGCGCCACTATGCGGGTATTGTTTAGGTTGTACATGTCCTGGGCCAAGGAGGCCTCATGCTGGGCCACCGTGGCCTTGGCCATTTCTAGGTTGGCCTGGGCCGTGTCAAATTCTTCTTTGGGGGCGCTATTGGCCTTGTAGAGTTTTTCCTGGCGGTCGTATTTGAGCTGGGCCAAGCGTAACTGGGCCTGGGAATTGGCCAGATTGGCCTTGGACATGTCGGCCTTGGCCTGGAAAAGCTGATCGTCCAAGACCATCAAAAGATCGCCTTCCTTGACGCTATCGTTGAAATCGACCAAAATTTCTTTGATGGTCCCCGAGATCTGCGTCCCGACGTTAACCACCATGACCGGGTTAATGGTGCCGGTGGCCCCGACGGCGATTCTCAGTTGTCCCTTATTTACCCTCTGGGTGCGAAAAAAGTTATCAGCCTGGGAGGATCCAAAAAACTTGGGTAACAGTAAAGCCAAGGCGCCCACGATGAGTAAGGCGATGACAATTTTTACTAGTGTTTTAAGTTTCATAAGTATACCGAGGCCCTCGAAATTTAGTGGTTAATTTAAGCCTTTGTGGGTAATTTAGGAGCGTAAGATAAAGGCCCGAGAAAAAATCATGCAAAAACAGTGCCGTTAGCCATAAAAATGGCCCGCCTAAGTTTGGCCCCGGGGCCAAACTTAGGCGGGGACGATGGGCGATGGCCGATGGGCGACCCATTGGCTAAACGTTGTAATCGTGGCACTTGGGCTCATGGGCTAAAAGGGTTTTCCAGGCCTCCGGTAAACAAGCTTGGATCTCGGAGGGGAAGATGGCTCGATCGGTTAGATGTTTGGCGGCGAGGTCGGCGGCCAAGCCGTGGAGGTACACCCCCAAAGCGGCGGCGTCAAAGGGCGGGAGGCCTTGGGCCATTAGCCCGGCCACAAGCCCGGTCAGTAAATCGCCCGAGCCGCCGGTCGCGAGGACGGGCCCGCCGGTAAGGTTAATCAGTAAGGGGCGATCGATTGCCGCGACCAGGGTATTGTGGCCCTTTAGGATCACGACGGAGTTGGTTTTTTGGGCGAGCTCCCGGGCCGCTTTGGGCCTATCGGCTTGGACTTCCAAGGCGCTTATCCCCAAAAGCCTGGACGCCTCGCCCGGGTGGGGCGTTAGAACCCTGGGATTTTTCGCCGATTTCAAGGCCTCGATGTCGTCGAAATTTTCGGCCAAAATGGTCAAGGCGTCAGCGTCAAGGACCATGGGTTTATCGAGGCGTTTAAGGATTTCGATAACCAGGGCATGGGATTCATGCTTTAGGCCCAGTCCCGGCCCCAGGGCCAAAACGTCCTTGTCGGCCATAAATTCCCAAATCGTTTCGGCCGCCCTTGAGGACAATTCGCCCGGCATGTATTCGATTAGGGGCAAGGTCATGGCCGAGGTCAGCTTGGTTTGAAAAACCGTGTCCAGGGAGGCCGGATGGGCCGCGGTGATTTTCCCGCAGCCGGAGCGCTGGGCCCCCAGGGCGGCCAAAACCAAGGCCCCGGTCTTCCCGGCCGAACCCCCGCATAAGACGGCGTGGCCAAAGGTGCCCTTATGGCCGCCCTTGGGCCTTTTGGGAACCAGCGACAAGGCCTGGTCATCATCTAGGATCAAGGCGTCGGGCATGGCCCGGAAAAACATATCCGGCAGTAAACCGATGTCACCCAAACGAACCGCCCCACAAAGTTCCGGCCCCTCCAGGAGAAACTGACCAAGCTTATAAGTCCCCAAACTCACCGTCAAATCGGCCGCGAGGACCTCGGGGCCGGCCGCCCCCGTATCCCCCGATAAGCCCGAGGGCAGATCCACGGCCAAGACCCGAAAGGGCCTTTCGCCCACCCTAAACTTAGCCCCAGCCCCGGCCGCGGCCAAGACCCTGGCCGCCTGGCCCCCCAAAGGCCGATCCAGTCCGGTTCCAAAAAGAGCGTCAATCACTAGGTCGAATGTGGCAAAGTCAGGCAAATCGTCATCGTCGGTCTCGATGATGTTGATTTGCGGGATTAGCTTTTTTAAAATGTCGTAATTGATCCCGGCGTCACCCTTTGGCTCCTGGCCAGGTTTTCTAACCAGGTAACAGTGGACGGCGTGACCCAGGCCAAAAAAAAGCCTGGCCAAGACAAAGCCGTCGCCGCCGTTTTGACCCGGCCCGGCCAAAACCAAGACCTTCTGGCGCTTTTTTTTCAGATCGGGCCAAAACTCCAGGGCCTCTTTCAAAATCGAGCGGGCGGCGTTTTCCATCAAAACGATGCCCGGCAGGCCAAACCCTTCGATGGCCACTTTATCCAGTAACCGGCTCTCTCGACTCGTGGTAACGTACATGACTCACCCCAAAAAACCAATCGGCGAAAAAAAAGGCCCGATATACGGGCGCGGTCGAAAAACCCAAGGTTTTGCAAACCTTGGGTTTTGGATAGGGCTGGCGATTTAAAGCGCTTTTAAGTTTTTAAGTATTTACTTACGCAAGTCACTATTATTTCGGCCCCCGGACGGCCGGCGCCCTTTCAAGGCCGGGTCTTTTTGGCCAGGCCCAGCCAGTTAGCCCGGGGCGATCGCTGGGGCCGCTTAATGGACAAGCTTTTTGGAGGGGTCAGTCCCGGGAGCCGGGGCGGATTCGCCGCTTTTTTCATGTTCCTCCAAAAATCTCAGGTAAGCCTCATCGGCGCCGGGTAGGCCCTTTTGGGCGGCGGTTTGATAAAAACGCTTGGCGTTTTCGAGATCCTTGGGTCCGCCCAAGCCATTTTCCAAAAGGTGGGCCATAACGGGGAAAGCCGGTAAAAACCCGAGCTTAATGGCTCTGTCCAGATAGAATCTGGCCTTGGCGTAGTCTTGCCCTAGGATCTCGCCGTTTTCGTAAAGGCAGCCCAGGGAGAACATGGCCGTGGGGTTATTCCGACCGACGCAGGCGTTTAGGAGTTCCAAGCCCCTATCCACGTCCTGAAGGCAGCCCACGCCCAGGACCAAAAACTCGCCCAAGGCCCGAATGGCTTCGTCAAAGTCGGCGCCGGCCGCTTTTTCTATCCAGCCAAAGGCTTCGAACTCGTTTTGTTCAACGCCATGCCCGTAACAATACATTGAACCCAGGTTGAATTGGGCCTGAGGGTAACCCATCTCGGCCGCGCGCCGATAAAGTTCCAAGGCTTTTTCCAGGTTTTGGCCAACGTGAATCCCGTGCTGATAAAAGTAGCCCACTTGGTTAAGGATGAAGGGATAGCCTTGGTCGCAACCCAGCGAAAGGACTTCCATGGCCTGGGCGTCGTCTCTTGGGCCTTCCGGGTCATCCATGAGATACCTAGCCAGGTTCCATATGGCGCCGGGATCGCCCCCTTTTGCGGCCAAGCGAAAGTACTTTACCGCCTCGGGTTTGTTTACGGGCCCAAAGCGGCCCAGGGCCAATATCTCGCCAAGTTGGTTTTGATGGGTGGCCGAACCCTCATTGGCCTGGCGCTGGATTTCACTAAATTCTGGCCTAGAAATGGGTTTATTTGATTTTTTGGCTTTTTTCATTAAAAACTCATTTGAGCTAAAATTTAACCTAACCCTAAACCAGGCGGCCACGGGCAAGTTCGGTTTCAAAAATCTTTTCGGCCAAGCTAGCTTGGCCTAGAAAACAAAGCCCGGCCGAGCCAATTAGCCTAGCCAATCGGAGCTCGCAACCGATAGCCGGGCTCAATCGAGACTTTTTTGGAGGGGCTAACACTTGGTTAACCGGGATCGCGAAATATCGCCGGCCCGGGGTTGGGCCGGGCTAATTTCAGGGCTTGAGGCTTTGAGGCCATAAGACTTTAAGGCCATAAAGCTTTAAGAATTAAGCCCATCAGGTTGAAAATCTCCCGGAGACGTCGGGTAGGGGCCGCCCGGCTTCTTCCAAACTTTTCGCGTACTCGGTCATAAAGGCGTGGTATTCCTGATAGATGCCGGAAATCCCGCCTAAGAGGGCGGCTTGGTATAAGGGAAAGGCGGCGTCGAGATCTTTGGGTCCGCCCAAGCCTTTCCAGAGAAGTTTGGCCATGGGGGCGTAGGCGCGTAACTTCCCTAACGAGACGGCTTTGCCAAAGTAATGTCTGGCCAGGGCGTAGTCTTGCTCGAAGAATTCGCCGCTTTCATAAAATTCACCCAAAACGACCATGGCAATGCCATTGTCCTGATCGACGGCTAAATTTATGAGTTCCAAGCCCTTGTCCACGTCTTGCTCGCAGCCAAGGCCCTTGATATAAAATACGCCCAGGACGCAGATGGCATCGGACAAATCCGCCTTGGCCGCTTTTTCCACCAGCTCAAAGGCTAGGGCGTCAAGCTCTTCGTCTTGCTTTAGAGCGTAAAAAGTCCCCAGGTTAAACTGGGCATTCGGGCTTCCAGCGTCGGCTCCCCGGCGTAAGAGTTCCTGGCCTTTTTCCTCGTCTCGTTTGACGTCAATGCCATGGAGGTACATATACCCCAGTTGGTTTAGGATGTAGGGAATGCCTTTTTCGCAGGCCAGCGTGAGAACTTCCAGGCCCTTGTCTTTGTCTAGGGGTCCCCTTGGATCTTTCATGAGGTAACAGGCATAGTTCCATATGGCTTCGGGGTGATCCTGAGCCGCCGCCTTTCGAAAATACTCAACGGCTTTTTCAATGTCCTCGGGCACATAATTGCCCAAGACCAACATCATCCCATACTCGTTTTGATAATGGGCCTTACCCTGATTGGCTTTTTCTTCGATTTCTCGAATTTCCGCCCTGGAAATTGGTTTGTCGCTGTTTGGCCTTTGGCCCATGCGTAACCCCTTTGGGTTAGCTCCTAGCTAACCGCGAGAAAAAAAACCGCGTTCCAACGAATCTGAGGCTTCAATCATACTACTATTTTTCGGGTCCGTTTGCCAATTCTTCGCTGGCAAGAATTTTCGGGTTCGTTTGCCAATTCTTCGCTGGCAAGAATTTTTTGGCCGCTAATTTAGACGCTTAACCCACCCCGAAATAAAAAACCTAACAGTTTTCGA
>JAITLH010000126.1 GCA_031277995.1 Deltaproteobacteria bacterium | reverse complement strand
AGGGGGTTATGGTTTTAAGGTTGGGGGAAATGGTTATTTAATTAAAAGCATAAGTGGCGGTTAAGGGTTAATAAAAGGTGATTGTTTTGGGAAAAAAGTTTAGGTTTAAGGTATTTTGGTAAGTTGGGTTGGGGTGTTTTTTGGGCTTGGGGAATGGAAAAAAAAGAAATGGGCGAATAAAAAAAACGGGCGGCCGAAGCCGCCCGTCGTTATTTGGCGCGAAATGAAAATTCCTTAAAAAAATCCCGCGCCAAAAGTCATGGGGTTTAGAGGTGTTCGTGACCCTTTAAGGCGGTGTGGAGGAGTTCGTGACTCTTGTGGCCGCCGTATTCGCCGCCCAAAAAGTCTTTGCAAAGGGCGATGACCTCGGGATTCTCGTGGCTTTTCCGTAAGGGCAAGTTACGATCGTCAGTGTAAAGGGCCTGGATGCGTTTGGAGCGATAGTTTATGTCGTGACTGATGGGCTGTCCGCCACCGGAGATGCAGCCGCCCGGGCAGGCCATGACTTCGATAAAGGTCCAACCGCGGGGGTTTCCGGCCTTAATCTCGTCCATGACCTTTCTGGCGTTTCCTAAACCGTGGGCTATGGCCAGCTTGATCTTGGTCCCCTTGAGATCCACCTCGGCCTCGCGCAGGCCGCCCAAACCGCGGATGGACTCAAACTCGATGGCCGGCAAGGTCTCTTTGGTGACGACCTCGTAAGCGGTACGCATGGCCGCTTCCATGACGCCGCCGGTGTTGCCGAAGATGGTACCGGCGCCGCTGCCGACGCCCATGACCGGATCGTAATCCGAGGGGGGCAGATCGTTAAACGACAGGCCAAAGCTCTGAATGAGCTGACCCAGCTCCCTGGTCGTCAAGACATAGTCCACGTCCTGGTAACCGCTGGACTTCATCTCGGGACGCAGGCACTCGTATTTCTTGGCCGTGCAGGGCATGATCGAGACCGAAACGATCTTGGACGGGTCGAGCCCCTCCTTTTTGGCGTAGTAGGTCTTGACCAGGGCCCCAAACATCTGCTGGGGGCTCTTGCAAGTCGAGTGATGCTGGATGAGATCGGGATAGTACATTTCCATGAAATTGATCCAGCCCGGAGAGCAGCTGGTGATCATGGGCATGTGCAAATTGGCCCCCAAGCGCTTCAAAAACTCGGTGGCCTCTTCCATGATGGTCAGATCGGCGGTGAAGTTGGTGTCCAAGACCCGGTCAAAGCCGATCCGCTTTAAGGCGGTGACCATCTGGCCGGTGACGATGGCGCCGGTCTTGTTGCCAAAGTAATCGCCCAAGGCCACGCGGGTGGCCGGGGCGGTCTGGACGACAACGATCTTGTCGGGGTCGTTAATGGCCTCAAGGACCTTGGCCGTGTCGTCTTTGACCACGATCGCCCCCACCGGGCAGATAACCGAGCACTGCCCGCAAAGGGTACATTTCACGTCTTCGAGACCCTTGCCGAAGGCCGGGGTCACGGTCGACTTGAAACCGCGGTTGGCGAAGGTGTACACGCTGCAGGTCTGCTTGTCGGCGCAAAAGCGAACGCAACGGCCGCACAGGATGCACTTATTGGGGTCCCTGACCAAGCTGGGACTGCTGGTGTCGAGATCCCACTGGGGCTTGGCCGGGGGGAAACGGACTTCCTTGATGCCCAGGCTCTGGGCCAGGGCTTGCAGTTCGCAGTTTTGGCTGCGGGAACAGGTCAGGCAGTCCTTGGGATGGTTGGCCAGTAAAAGCTCGATCACCAGCTTGCGGGCTTCCCTGACTTTGGGCGAATTGGTGTAGACCACCAAGCCGTCGGTCACGGGGAAGGAACACGCCGCCGCCAAGGCCCTGGCGCCTTGGACTTCCACCACGCAGACGCGGCAGCCGCTGTAGGGCTTAACGTCAAAGTGGTGACAGAGTGTCGGGATATTGATACCAAGTTTTCGGGCCGCACCCCAGATGGTGACGCCGGCCTGAACGGTTACGGACTGATTGTCTATGGTCAGGGTAACAGATTTACTCATTTGGGGCACCCTACTTCTTAAAAACCGCTTTGTTCTTGCGGCAGGCGTCTATACATGAACCGCACTTGATGCACTTGAGCGGATCGATCTTGTGAGGCTCTTTCTTGTCGCCATCGATGGCGGAGGCGGGGCACTGCTTTTTGCAAAGGCCGCAGCCAACGCACTTCTCTTCATCGATCCAGAAGGTCAATAAGGCCGAGCAAGCTTTGGCCGGACACTTCTTGTCATAGATGTGAGCCTCGTATTCATGCCTGAAGTAGCGCAAAGTGGAGAGGATGGGGTTGGGGCAGGTCTGTCCCAGACCGCATAGGGCGCTAAGCTTGATGTTGGTGGCCAGCTCTTCGAGCAGTTCGATATCCCCTTCCTTGCCTTTGCCTTGGGTGATGGCGTTTAGGATGTCGAGCATGCGGGTGGAGCCCTCGCGGCAGGGAGTGCACTTACCGCAGCTCTCGTCCCTGGTAAAGGAGAGGAAGAAGCGGGCCAAGTCCACCATGCAGGTGTCCTCGTCGACCACGACCAAGCCCCCGGAACCCATCATGGCCCCGGCTTCGATCAGGGAGTCGTAATCGACCGGGCGGTCGATCATGCTTTCGGGTAAGCAGCCACCGGAGGGGCCGCCGATCTGGACGGCCTTAAACTTCTTGCCGCCAAGGATGCCGCCGCCGATGTCGAAGATGATTTCCCTCATGCTGATGCCCATGGGCACCTCGGCCAAACCGGTGTGGCTAACCTTACCGGTTAAGGCGAAAACCTTGGTTCCCTTGGACTTTTCGGTTCCGTAGGCGGCAAACCAAGCCCCGCCGTTTCTGATGATGGCCGGGATGTTGGCCCAGGTCTCAACGTTATTGTTGTTGGTGGGCTTGCCCCACAGACCCGAGACGGCCGGGAAAGGCGGGCGGGCCGTGGGCATGCCGCGCTTTCCTTCGATGGACTGGATAAGGGCCGTTTCCTCGCCGCAAACGAAGGCGCCGGCGCCTTCCTTGATGTGCAGCTCGAAATTCCAACCGCTACCGAGGATGTTTTTACCCAAAACGCCCAGGGCCTCGGCCTGTTGCAAGGCCACCCTGAGACGGTGGACGGCCAAGGGATACTCGGCCCTGACGTAGATGTAACCCTCGTCGGCCCCGATAACCAGGCCGCCGATGATCATGCCCTCGACCACCCTGTGGGGGTCGCCTTCAAGGACGGAACGGTCCATGAAAGCGCCGGGGTCACCTTCGTCAGCGTTGCAGATGATGTACTTCTTTTCGCCCGGGACCTGACGGCACAGTTCCCACTTGCGGCCGGTTGGGAAACCCGCGCCGCCGCGGCCGCGCAAGCCGGAGGCCTTAACTTCTTCCAGGAGGGGATCGGTATTGTCCTTGTGCTGGAGAGCCTTGGCCAAGGCCAGGTAGCCATCGTTCGCGATGTATTCGTAGATGTCTTCGGGGTTGATGTGGCCGCAGTTGGCCAAGGTGAGGCGGTTTTGTTTGGCGTAGAAGTCGATCTCGTTGTAGTGGACGTTGGGCTCGGCGCCTTCGTGGGCCCGATACAACAGGCGATCGACGGGTTTGCCGCCCTTGATGGTCTGTTCGACGATCTCGGGAACGTCTTCCCCTTTGACCAAAACGTAGAAGATGTTTTGCGGGTAGATAACCACCAGCGGACCCATCTCGCAAAAACCGTGGCAGCCGGTGATGAAGACTTCGACGGATTTACCCAAGCCGTTCTTCTCCAGCTCCTCGCGGAAGGCCTTGACGACCTGCTGGGCGCCGGAGGAAGTACATCCGGTTCCGCAACAGACCATTATGTGATTGGTTACGCCTTCGTAAGCCGGCGCGTTCGGGTCGTGACGAATGGCGATTTTTGGTGCCGATTGCTGTTTTATCTTTTCCAGGTCGGCGGGACTATTTAAACGGGCCAGGGTCGGTGTTTGGCTCATATTGACTTAACCCCCGATGTCATCAGTTGCGATAGTTGTCCAGGATCTTAGGAACGATATCCGGCTTTAGGCGCCCATGGGTATCATGGTCGACCATCATGACCGGAGCCAAGCTACAAGCTCCAATGCAGGCCACGGTCTCGAGGGTAAACTGGAGATCCGGAGTGGTCCCGCCCGGGTTGACGCCGAGGTTGTTTTTTAACGCGTCCAGGATTCGAGAGGCGTTGCGGACGTGGCAGGCCGTGCCTTGGCAGGTACGGATGACGTGTTTCCCGCGCGGCTCCAGATGGAACTGAGCGTAAAAGGTCACCACCCCGTAGATTTGGCTTATCGGAACGTTTAGGTGTTCTCCGATATCCTCCAAAACCGGCTCCGGCAAATACCCGTAGGCTTCCTGAGCGGCTTGCAACACCGGAATAAGGGCCCCATTTTCGACGTGTTTGTAAGCTTCGTAAATGGGACTGAGCTTGGTAAGGTCGAATTCCTGGGCGGGACTTGTAGAGACGCTGCCCATCGCGGCTACCTCCTCATATAATTTTGGCGGTTTTAGAAAAAAGAGTCCAAAAACTTAGACCCTTACGAGTCGATATAGGCTTTGAAAGAGCTATATCTTTCCAAGCGGTACAAATAATTTCCCTGAGAAACCTATCCGGACCGTTTTAGATTAACTTAACTAGTTAAAGTTAATCAAGTAAACGAAACTTAATATGATATCTTTAAGTTCTGTTTAAAACCAAAATATGGCCTCTAAATTGATCTCTATCAATCAATTCAGTTCCCAAATCAAATTCAAATTAGCTAGAAAACCATAGATTCCAGGTTTATTTTCAAATCCAGGCTAAAAGGGCCATTTTTGACCATAACCGACCTATACCCTGGCCGATTAACGTTGGGCCTAACCCGAAGGCCCTAAAAGTCAAAAAATTACCCCAAAAGCCGGCCGCGAAAGCTTGGTCCCTTTTGGATTATCGCTTCCAATTTCGGGACAATAGGCTCCCTTGGCGGGGCCAAAAAAGAGGGAAAGAAAGTCCAAGCCTAGGGCGAAAAATAGGAATAAACCGTCCCCATCCGGACAATGGGACCGCCAAAAGCTCTGCCACTCTTTTTTGGACTTGAGTCATTTAAGCACAACGAAATCGTTTTGTCAAATTTTGTTGTTTACAGGTTAGCCCAACGGCGAGGCGGCCGGGTAGAAAAATCGGTAATTATTGGATATAAAAGGAATGAATAGATAGGAAAGGATTGGAATAGACATAGGTAGGAATCAAGATAAAAACTGGTTAATTCAAATACTTACAAAATATTCCCTGATTTTTAGTTCTTTTCTTTCCATGGATTAGACTTTTCCTCTATTTTACTTCTAACAGCTGGAAATATTTAGCTAAAAAAATTTTTTTTTCGACCATAATTTTTTTTTCACCGCTCCCCCAACCCCGCTCCCAAAGCCCAAAAATCAACGCCTTGTTTCTCCCCCAAATACGCCCCGCCCCTAAAAAAATCCCTGGCCCCAGGCCCCCTCGGCCAAAAGTGCCAGCCCGGCCCCAGTCAAAAAATTATGTTGTGCCAAAAAACGTCAGACATGTTTGACAAATTTTCCCAAGGGGAATTTTTCAAAATTCCAAAAAACTTGTTTAAACGTCCTTTGGCAAATACATTGACTAAATTTACCTAAAAACTAACTAACCATTCCCCCTTAGTGGCCAGTTTTCGGCGATTATATCCCCGCCGCGACCTTGGCCCTAAAACCCAATTAAGCCAGGCGGGAAGGAGGCGGCGCGCGCGCCTGGCCCCCCTGCCTGGCTTTTTTCTTTGGGGCGCCGGAGCGGGATGAGGCAGCCTGGGAGGAGGCGTCCCGGGAGGCGTATTGGGAGGCGTCTTGGGAGACGTTTTGGGAGGCCCTGGGGCTGGGCTCAGAGCTCGATGGTTTGGGGTTTTTCGGGTTGCGGCCAGTCGGCCCGGGGCTCGCGTTTGGCCGGTTCCACCTTTTTTAGGGCCTGCCTGATGGTCTCGTGGGAAACCCTGCGGCCGTCTGAGGTGACGAATTTCCTGGCCAGGGTCCGCAAGCTGCAGGGTTGTTTTCCGTCCTGGCGCTCCCTATTGGCCAAGGCGATGAGCCTGGCCTCGTTTTCCAGGTCAATGACCTTGGGCCTGCGCCGATGGGGTTTTCCGACCAGGGCCGTCTCAAAGCCAAAGTTAAAAAACCTCTTGCGCAATTCCGTGACGATTTGATCGTTCATGCGGACGATTTGGGCAATCTCCCGATCGGATTTTTGCCCCTCGTGGGCCAAAAGCAAGGCGTGGGCCCTTTTCCTTTTCTGGGCCGGGTGCTTGCCTTTGTTGAGTATGACGGTCAAGGCCATCACCTCTTTATCTTCCAGCCTGACGATATATTTTTTATCCATGCCAATTCCTCATAATTGTTTTTAAAAAGACTTTAAAAATTTGCTGGTTAAAAATAAAAAAAGGCCTATCGAAGATTACCTTCGATAGGCCTTCTTGACCTTAAAATTAAAATTAACTAACCCTAGCGTAAATAACGCTTCTTTTAATGATGCTTATCGGCCTAAAGACTCATCATTTTCCCCAAAAGACGATAAGCCGAAAAAATTTAATGAAGTTAACCGGTAAACGGCCTTCGTTTTGCCGCCAAAAACTCTTTTTATCGGTAAACTTTCCCGCCGGGGTTTTTAAGCCGCGTTTTTCCGCCAAGGCCCCCCTCGTCCAGTCCACTGGCCGGGGCCACAAAAAACCCACCCGACAAGATTTTTAACGCCGTCCCCAAAACGCCCCTTGGCCCAAGAGTTTTTCAGGTTTTTTAATTCTTGCCAAACGCCGGCGCGTAAATTTATTTGCGCGCCAATAGGGCCCGCCAAGGGGCCATCTTGACCCCGCCTAGGCGCGACCTTAAGCCCACCTAGGGCCCACCTTAAGCCCACCTTGGGCCAAAACCCAGGGCCGGTTTGTCAAAAAATTAGAAATAAACGATAAACGTTAGAATTTACCCAACAATAACGAGAAATTATTTACGGTTTACTATTCTTATCTGGGGTAATTCGCCGGATTTGTCTGACCTTTTTGTTGACCAATTTATCATACACAATTTTTCCAGGCAAGAAATATTTTTTGACCGATTCCCCGGCGAGTATATAAAGTTTACAAAACTTTTGTTTAAAGGTAAAATTGATAAATTGCCCATTATTAACTAGCCTATGTCCTTATTAATATTTTTTTTAAATTTTTTTACCTCGCGTTAAATCGGAAATTTAGTTTCTCAAGCTCATGATCGGTGGGAAATAAGTTGGAATCGCTTATTGTCATAATTTCAGTACCCTTTCTATTGTTGGACACGCTGCAATTTAAATTAAATGTCCTAACTTCTTTGGTTTTATACGGTTCGCCAATCAAGGCGGCGTTGTCGTAAGTCAAAACCCTGGGGCGGCTTAGCCCTTTTAGGACCATTTCCGAGAGGCGAATATGCCGCTCAAGAGTTAAGGCGTTTTTGTAAAGGCGATGACTTTGGGTAAAATAAGGCGGGTCAAAATAAATG
>JAITLH010000114.1 GCA_031277995.1 Deltaproteobacteria bacterium | reverse complement strand
TCAATCAAGACGCCCTCAAGTTTGAGTCCGCCCCGAGTACCGGTAATGGCGGTCCGCCGGCGGTCATTTTCGTCATCTCCCCCGAATTCTACCACGGTTCTTTCGGTAACCTGAGTACCACCCTGGATAATTTGCCTCTCTCCCAGGCCGGGGGTACCACCAAGGGCTTTGGCGTGACCTTCATGGCCACCAAGCCCTTCACCGAAGTCTTTTCCCTAACCTTCATCTACCAGTGGGCTTATAACGAATATAGCGGCGGGAACCTCCACCCAACCGCGCGCGTAGCGCTCGGGGAAAGGGGTTGGACCAACCAACATGCCATGTCCAACATGGCCGGTTTAATCGGCACCATCAACTTGGGCCGCTACGGGACGTTTCAGCCGAGTATTTTGCAGGGCTGGGACGTTTACCACGGCCGAGAGTACGTGCGGCATGCCGATGGCACGGTGACGTCCTCCGCCCCGCGCCTAAGCGACGACCGGGCCACCTCGCTGATGCTTTGGTACAATATCGATATCCCCATCAGCGACTCATTTACCCTAACCCCATACGTGGGTTGGAGGAGCGTTTTCGTGGTCCTCAATAACTCCGGGGAGACCGACACCGCTTGGGCCCACCTGGTCTCGGCCGGCCTCTCCGCCAAGTACTCCACCGGTCCTTTGAGCGTAATCGTAAGGGCCGGCGTCAACCACCGGGTGTCCAAGGCCGACGTTCCCGGTCTCTCCACTAGGGCCGTGGCCCCGGGCGTTACCCATATGGGCTGGATGACCTCCTGGGATCGGACCGTGGCCACCTACGGCTTGGCCCTCGACTACAACTTTGGGCCCGGGGTTTTGGAAATCTCTTACGACGGCTTCGCCGGCCGGGACGCCGCTTACCACAAGGGCGCCCTGGTATTGATCTTCCCCTTCTAAGAGAGCCATCCTAAAAAACCTCGCCAAGGAGGGGAGGACCCGATCCGCTTCCCCTCAATCAAAGGAGCCCATATGACCACCAATCCCGCCTTTGAGGCTCGCCAAAAGAGATACTACGACACCATCGTCTTGAAAAAAACCGACATGGTGCCCATCACTCCCATGGTCGATACCTTTCCCATTCGTTATTACGGCGCCAACATGGCCCAGGCCCTAAACGACCACAAACTCCTTGAGGATCTTTGGATCCGCTACCACGAGGAATTCCAGCCTGACGTGGCTGACACTCCCTACATGATTAACGGTTTCTTTGACATCGCCGATAGGCTGGACTTCACCCTCCTTAAATGGGCCGGTCACGGCCTGCCGGAAGAGGCCAGCTATCAATTCGTCGAGTCGGAGATGATGCCCCCGGAGGAATATGACTGGTTTTTGTCCGATCCCTCCGACTACATGTTCCGGCGGATGTTCCCCAGGGTCTACGGGACCTTGGCCCCCCTGGCCAAGCTCCCGACCATCGCCGCCTCCTACTATTTCTTCACCCCCTTCATCTGGGCCGCCTTGGCCGACCCCGCCTTTTTGGAGGTTGGCCGGGCCCTGGTCGACGCGGGCAACATGGCCGCCAAGACCATAGGCGAGTTCGTGGTTTTCCATCAAAAACTGGCCGACATGGGCTTCCCCATGGCCCAGGGGGCCATGACCCAGGCCCCGCTCGATATCGTCGGCGACTATCTAAGGGGCATCAAGGGCATGCTGGTGGATCTGCGCCGCCGGCCAGAAAAGCTTTTGGCGGCCTGCGACAAGCTTCTTCCGGTCATGTTGGAACTGGCCGTCAGCAGCGCTAAAATCTCCGGCGTCCCCATCTGCTTTATCCCCCTCCATAAGTGCATGGACGGCTTTATGAGCCAGGAGCAGTTCGAGAAATTCTATTGGCCAACTCTCTTAGAGCTCATGCGGGGCCTGGTGGCCGAAAAGATCCACCCCTATCTCCTGGTGGAAGGGGTCTGCGATACCCGCCTCCCGGTGATGATTAGGGACGCCCCCCCGGCCATGTGTATCTACCACCTCGAAAACAGCGACATCTTCAAGGCCAAGAAGTTGGCCCGCGACAAGGTCTGCCTTAGGGGTAACGTTCCGGTCTCGATCCTGATGACCGGCACCCCCGACGACGTCCGGGCCTATTGCAAAAGGCTCATTGACGAGGTGGCCCCGGGTGGCGGCTTTCTGATGGACACCGGGGTTAACCTCACCGAGGCCAAGCCCGAAAACGTCAAGGCCATGTTTGAGTACACCCGCGAGCACGGCGTTTACTAATACGGCCTGCCCTTTAGCGCGCGTCCATGGGCCGATAATCGGCCCATGGATAAGGAGATGAAAAAGAATGGAAAAGATAACCGCGGCCATGGCCGACATGCTCGAAGACGAGCTTTTGGACCTGACCGATAAATATCTGGCCGAGGGCAAAGACCCCAAGGCCATACTGGACGCCTACCAGGCCGGCATGACCGAGGTGGGCAAACGCTATGAGGCCGGAGAGTATTTCGTTAGCGAACTTATTTTGGCCGGCGAGATGATGAACTCCGGCAGCGAAAAGATCAAGCCCTTCCTCAAGGGCGGTTCCGAAAGCGGCCCCTCAAAGGGCCGGGTCATCATCGCCACCGTTGAGGGTGACATCCACGACATCGGCAAGAACATCGCCGGCACCATGATGGAGTTGTCCGGCTACGAGGTCCATAACCTGGGTGAGGACGTTAAGATCTCCAAGATCGTCGAGGAGGTCAAGACCCTTAAGCCTAAGCTCCTGGGCCTCTCGGGGCTCCTGACGCTGGCCTATGACCCAATGAAGGCCGTGGTCGACCAGCTTAAGGAGGCCGGGCTCCGCGATCAGGTTAAGGTCCTTCTCGGGGGATCCCAGATCGATGAGCACATACTCAAATACGTCGGGGCGGACGTCTTTGCCAACGACGCCATGACCAACGTGACCTATCTTAATAGCCTTCCTTAAGGCCCAACCCTTAAGGCCAAACCCTACCGGGAGGCCATCCTCGCGGCTTGGCGTCCATTTTGGCCGGGGGTCGATTCTCCCATTCCTCGCGCCTAGCCCAAGGCCCCGCCGGGGCCTTGGGCTAATGGGAAGTGACGATGGATTTCGATGAGGTTTTGCGCAAAAGGCGCTCGACTAGGGCTTTTCTGGATGAGCCCATCTCCGATGGAGAGCTTGAGGCCGTTCTCTTGGCCGGTTCCAACGCCCCCGTCGGGAGTAACCTTTCCCGTGACGTCCACCTGATCGTCCTAACCGATAAGATCGTCATGGAAAGCCTTTCCGAGGCCAACCGGCGGCGCATGGCCGATGGGGCCTTTAGGGAAAAGGTAATTGGCGATATAGACTTGGCCGATGGCCAGGCGCCCCTACCAAAACCCTTTTACGGCGCCCCGGTGGTTATCATCGTCTCCCATCGCCGCCAAGATTTTCAGCCGGGCATCGAGTACGCCAACGTCACCAGCGTCGTCCACACCATGCACTTGGCCGCCACCAACCTCGGGCTTGGCAGCGTGTATGTCTGGGGGATACTGGAGGCCATGCGGGTAAGGCCCGAGCTTGACCGTACGGCCGCCCTGGGCCTCCCCGAGGGCTTTGAGCCCCTCATGGGCCTGGCGCTGGGGCGGCCGAGACTGCCTCTCAAGGACCGGCCCCCGAAGGTCGGAAAGCTTACGGTCAACCGCGTCTAGCCGCCCGCCCGTGGGGGCGGCGGCCGAGGTTGATTAGCGTTTTAGGACCAATAGCCCCCTTGGCGGGCCGCGGGGCCCCGTCCGTCCAGCCAACGGTCGGGGCCCGGCCAAACTTGTCAATTGGGCGAAAACACACCCGGGTTCCGCCCAGCCTATCTCTGACCAGGGCGGGGAGGGACCCCCATGGAGGTAGATAGATGGCAGACAACAAAGCCGCCTACGATGCCAGGGCCAAGCGTTTCTATGACACCATAGCCCTTAAGAAAACCGACCGGGTGCCGGTCGTGCCCTTCGCCGAGGCCTTCCCCATCAGGCATTACAAGGCCTTGATGAAGGACGTTTTGGCCGATCACGCCTTGATGGATGACCTGTGGTATCGGTTTCACGACGAATTCCAGCCCGACGTCGGCGAGAATCCTTACTTTCTCTTTTCCTTTTTTAACGTCATGAAGGTCCTCGACTTCAAGCTTCTCAAATGGGCCGGCCACGGTCTCCACGACGACTCGGCCTACCAGTTCGTCGAATCGGAGATGATGCCGCCGGAGGATTACGATTGGTTTTTGGCCGACCCTTCCGACTACATGTTCCGGCGGATGTTTCCCAGGGTCTACGGACGATTGGCCCCCCTGGCCAACCTCCCGACCATCGCCGCCTCTTACTATTTCTTCACGCCCTTTATCTGGGCGGCCTTGGCTGACCCGGCCTACGCCGACGCCGGCCTGGCCTTAAAGGAGGCGGCGGCGGAATCCATCAAGACCCTGACCAGTTTTGGGAACTACGTCCAGAAGATCACCCAGATGGGTTACCCGATGACCATCGGCTCAATGGCCCAGGCCCCCCTTGACGTGGTCGGCGACTACCTTAGGGGCATTAAGGGCATGCTGGTGGATCTGCGCCGCCGGCCCGAAAAACTCCTGGCCGCCTGTGAGAAAATCCTGCCGGTCATGCTGGATCTAGGCATCGGCGGGGCCAAGCTCTCGGGCATACCGGTGTGCTTCATCCCCCTCCACAAGTGCATGGACGGCTTTATGAGCCAGGAGCAGTTCGAGAAATTCTACTGGCCCACCCTTTTGGAACTCATCCGGGGGCTGGTGGCCGAGAAAATCCATCCTTACCTACTAATTGAGGGAGTCTGCGACCAGCGGCTCCCGGTGATGATCCGCGACGCCCCCCCGGGCATGTGCGTCTATCACCTTGAGAACAGCGACATCTTCAAGGCCAAAAAGCTCGCCCGCGACAAGGTCTGCCTTAGGGGCAACGTCCCCATCTCCATGATGGTGACCGGCAGCCCCGACCAGGTGCGCGCCTATTGCAAGCGATTGATCGACGAGGTGGCCGACGGCGGGGGCCTAATGATCGATACCGGCGTCAACATCGGCGACTCCAAGTCGGAGAACGTCAGGGCCCTGTTCGACTTTTGCCGGGAATATGGGGTTTTCTGATCGAGTGGGGGGAGAAATCCCGGTCCCCGGGGCCTCTCCCCCTCGGCCGGGGAGCCTCCCAAAGCCGGCAAACCGCGTCGCCCTTGCGGCCTGGCTAATCGTCTCCAATCAGGCGGCGTTATTTTTAACCAGCCCGCCCCTAAGGCCAATTAAAAAGGTCGCGGCAATTGAAACGTCCCAAATACCGCCCAAATTTTACTTGGCGCCCTGGGCCAAAAAAAAACTTGGGCGGTTTATTTTGTCGGCCGGAATTGAAATACCCCCCCCGCCCAAAAAGCAATACGGGCCCCTTATGGCCCCGGGGCGGCCCCGGGGCGGCTTGGAGTATCGCCTAAAGGGCGGCCGCCGCCCTAAGATGGCGCCCCACGAAAAAATTGGCCGCCAAGGGTTACGGCCACCTTTTGGGGCTTATGGCTAAGGGGGAGAAAAAAAGCCCTGGCCAAGGGTAAAGAACTGGTCGGGTTTTTGGCCAATTGGCCCCTTTGGTTTAACGTTTAGATTCGGTCAACAAAAGGGTTTTGACCTAAAAGACAGAAGCGCTCCTCTCTTGCATTTACGCGGCCGGTGGAATATACTTGCTTGACAATCATTTGGTCTTGACGACCACGTGTCTGGGGATGTAGCTCAGTTGGGAGAGCGCGGCGTTCGCAATGCCGAGGCCAGGGGTTCAAGCCCCCTCATCTCCACCAAGACAAAATCCAAGCGAATTGAACAAAGCCCGGAAGCCCTTTAAAATCAAGGCCTCCGGGTTTTTTCTTTGTCCAAGAAAATGGCGGTAAAATCCCTGGGCCAGCGACGGTTTTGGTAATCATTCAGCCGGCCTCCTTTGGGAAGTCCAAAACGACCCGTCCCCAGGCCTAGGGTTAAACAATCAATTTGACGCGCTTTGATTAAATTATTAATTTTTTCCAAAATATTTAAACTGAAGGACATATATTACAAAAAAAGTATTATTGTCATTTTAATTTACAGATTATTTTTAATTTATAAAACCTTTCAAAGTATTTTTTTTATCATTAAGTCCGGTAGGCTTTTATGGTAAAATCAAAACCAAGTAAGAATGAATTAATCAACTGAATAAAGACTTACACTATTAAGTAAATGTCTTTTATCTATTTATTTAGCGAAAATAACTTACCCACATCCTCATCAAGCGTGACTATAGCCATAAATTTTTTGTTTTCTTTTGCCCAGGAACATATTTGATAGCCCGTCGGACGGGGCCAGCCCCGCCCTTTGGCGCCAAATTGGAAAGGGCCAATAAAAAGCGCTCCAAAAGCTCTCCAAAAGCCCTCCAAAAGAGGTCAAAACCGGCAACCAAAAGGTCGCGCCCAACCCTTCAAGTCTCGCTCGCGATTGACATAAAAAGGGTGGGCGTGTTAAAGTGTAATAAATGAGCAGTTATGAGTCCAGGTTCAGATTTGGCTCGGTTCGTGATAGTCGTTTAGCTATGATGGTCACGCAAATACCCCATAATAAGAAAACGGCGAAAAATTATCAAATAAATCAAGATAGTTAAGCTGCGAATTTTCAAAAATTAGGGTTTTGGCGCTTCGATCGGGCCTGGTTTCAGGGAAAATCTCCACCCTGACGCAAGCCGAACTTAGCCTTAAAATTTAAGTTTAATTCTAATTTTTAGCTATTGTAATAAACGGTTTGTTTAAAAATTACTTTTTTATTAATTAAGAAATAAATTTTAATACTTTAGCGATTAGTAGTTAATTGTCTTTCGAGAATAAACGTCTGAATCTTTTATTGGCCATTAATTTCTTTTATTTTTCTATAAATCAATTAAATTAACAGGATGCCTCTGACCATCCGCCAGACCTTTGTGACGACCTGGGCCCTTAAGGCCCAGCCGAGTAAAAATTAGGTTTTAGTCTTACGAACGTTCAAAGGTCCCATAATCGCGCAACTATAGCTATGAGCGTGGCTAAACCCATGGCTAAGCTTTTAGTCTAGGCGACCGCCTTAAGTGAGGGTATCTATGAAGCAAGGTGTTCAAAAATTCGGACGTTTTCTAAGCGGCATGGTCATGCCAAACATCGGGGCTTTCATCGCCTGGGGCTTGATCACCGCCATGTTCATCGCCACGGGCTGGATGCCCAACGAAAGGCTCGCGGCCATCGTCGGCCCGATGCTGACTTACCTACTGCCGCTACTAATCGGCTACACCGGCGGCAAGATAGTCTACGATACCCGCGGCGGGGTGGTTGGGGCCATCGCCACCACGGGCGTTATCATTGGGGCCAGCGTTCCGATGTTTTTGGGCGCCATGATCATGGGTCCCTTGGCGGCCTATGTCATGAAAAAGCTGGACATGCTTTGGGATAAAAAAATACCCCAAGGTTTTGAGATGCTGGTCAATAACTTCTCGGCCGGCATTTTCGGCGGCATCATGGCCATATTGGGCTTTTTGGCCATTGGCCCCTCGGCTGAGGCCATCAATAACGCCCTGGGAGCCGGCGTGGGCTGGCTGGTCAACCACGGCTTATTGCCTTTGACCTCGGTTTTGGTCGAGCCGGCCAAGGTGCTTTTCCTCAATAACGCCATCAACCACGGGGTCTTCACCCCCTTGGGCGCCCAGCAGGCCAACGATGTGGGCCGCTCCATATTCTTCATGATCGAAAGCAATCCCGGTCCCGGCCTAGGGCTCCTTTTGGCTTACATGTTTTTTGGCAAGGGCACCTCGAAAGCCAGCGCCCCGGGCGCGGCCATCATCCATTTTTTTGGCGGCATCCACGAGAGTTACTTCCCCTTCGTTTTGATGAACCCCATCCTGATTCTGGCCATGATCGGCGGCGGGGCCTCCGGCGTCTTTACCATCAACATCCTAAACGGCGGCCTCATCGGCGCCGCCTCCCCCGGAAGCATCATCGCCGAAATGACCATGTCGCCCAAAGGCGCCCATCTGGCTAACATCATCGGCATCGCCGTCGCCTGCGGCGTAACCTTCGTCTTGTCGGCGATATTGATGAAGCTTTTTGTCAAAGCCGAAAGCGAGGGCGATTTGGAAGCCTCGCAAGAGCTCATGCGTTCCATGAAAGCCGAGAGCAAGGGCCAAGGCCTAGACAAAGCCCCGGCCGGCGCCCAGCCAATGGGCGGTCAAGTGGCCTTAAGGGATGTCCGTAAAATAGTCTTCGCCTGCGACGCCGGCATGGGTTCTAGCGCCATGGGCGCCAGCAAGCTTAGGAAAAAGCTTAAAACCGCCGGCCTGGACGACATCGAGGTCATCCACTCTTCCGTCGACGAGATCCCCCAGGACGCCGACCTCATCGTCTGCCACAACAATCTCTCGGGCCGCGCCAAATCGGCCAATCCCCGGGCCAATCTGGTCGGCATCACCGATTTCTTGAACGCCCCGGAGTACGAAGGCTTGATTGGCCAACTCAAAGACTCCAAAGGCAAGGCCTAATGGAGCCTGTTTTCAAGTTACTTGAAAACTAAGGACTTCGCCCGGTGAAACGGATGAGCCACACTTTGAAAAACAAGGACATTGCCGCATGAAACAGATGAGCTACACAATTAAGGATCCCGACGGGATCCACGCCAGGCCCGCCGGGCTTTTGGTCAAGAAGTTGCAAAGTTTTCCCTGTTCCGTCACCATTGAGAAAGGCGAGAAATCGGCCGACGGGAAAAAATTGTTCGCCGTCATGAAATTGGGGGTTAAGAAAGACGAGACTATCAATTTCACCTTTGACGGCGAAAACGAGGATGAGGCCTTGGCGGCCACGGTTGAGGTCTTAAAAGAGACCGGCTTGTAAACTCGCCCCAATAAGGCCCATTGGCTAAGGTCCTTAAGGCCCGCCAATGGGCCCAAAATATAGGAGAGATCCCATGGCGGCTATCCTTGAGATGGACAACATCGTTTTAAACCTGCCACCCCAGCCCTATGAGGACGTTATCCGGCGCTGCGGCGAGATGCTGGTTAACGGCGGCTACGTCAAGCCGCCTTACGTTGACGGCATGCTGGCTAGGGACCGGAGTTTTTCCACGGCCATCGGTAACCATATCGCCATACCGCACGGCGAGAAAATCTATAAGGAGGAAATCCTCAAAACCGGGCTGGTCGTTTTAACCTATCCAGAGGGCGTCGACTGGAACGGCGAAAAGGTCTTTCTCGTTGTCGGCATCGCCGCCAAAGGCAATGAGCACCTGGAAATATTGGAAAACATCGCCGATAAACTTGAGGAGGCCCAAGACGTCATTAACCTGGTTAACTCAGCCGACCAAAAGGCCATCTTCAGCCTTCTGACAGGGTGACCATCATGATCGTCACCGTCACCATGAACCCGGCCTTAGATAAGACGGCCGACGTCGATACCCTCGTACCCAAGGCCTTAAACCGCCTGCGTAACGTCCGGGTGGATCCCGGGGGCAAGGGGGTAAACGTCAGTAAAATCATCAAGATCCTGGGCGGGAAATCCGTGGCCACCGGCTTTGTCGGCGGCGAAACCGGCCGGGAGCTAAGGCGACTCGTTGATTCCATCGGTTTGGTAGGCGATTTTATCGAGGTCGAGGGCATTACCCGCACTAACCTTAAGGTCGTGGACCAGGATTCTTCCTTAACCGAGTTAAACGAGCCCGGCATCAAGGTTACCCAAGAAGAAATAAACGGCCTTTTGAAAAAGATTCAAGATCTATCCGGCCCCGGTGGCCTGGTGGTCTTAAGCGGCAGCCTCCCGCGCGAGGCTCCGGAGGATACTTATAAGTTCTTGGCCCAGTCCTTGAACCGGGCCGGCGCCCGGGTGATAATAGACGCCGACGGCCCGTCTTTTCGGGCGGGCTTAATGGCCCCGCCTTTCTTGGTTAAGCCCAATCGCTTCGAGCTATTACAATACTTCGGCCTTGGCCCCGACACGCCCGATGAGGACCTTTGGCCTTTGGCCCAAAAACTTCTGGACATGGGCTTAAGCTTTGTTATCGTAAGCTTGGGCGCTGACGGGGCCATGTTTGCCACCAAGGAAAAACGGGCGCTAGCCAAAACCGTTCCGGTAAGGGTGCGTTCAACCGTCGGGGCCGGGGACAGCATGGTCGGCGCCGCGGCCTTGGCCATTGAGAGCGGATTTGATTTTGAGAAAACCGTAAGGCTATGCATGGCCTCATCGGTCGGCGCGGTGACCACCGAGGGCACCAACCCCCCCACCCTAGAGCAAATAAGAGAACTCGAGCCGAAATTTGAGCTGAAATATTTTTAGCCGCCCCCAGGGAAAGAGCCCCCCTAGGGCCAATAAGAGAGTTCGAGCCGAAATATTTTTAGCCAGCCCAAAGAAAAGAGCCAACCGCCCCCGGCTAACGCCGTGGGCTTATTCGGGAGATTTTTAATGAAAGCGAAGGCAGTAAGGCTATATGGAGCCGACGATATTCGTCTTGAGGAATTCGAGCTTCCAGAGCCCAAAGACGATGAGATCTTGGTCAAAGTCATAAGCGACAGCATCTGCATGTCAACCTATAAACTTTTAAAGCAGGGCAAGGCCCACAAGCGTTGCCCCCCCAACGTCGATACCAATCCGATCATCATCGGCCACGAATTCGCCGGCCAGATAGTCAAGGTCGGATCCAAGTGGCAAGGCCAGTTTAAGCCCGGCGAGAAATTCGCCCAGCAGCCGGCCCTAAATTACAAAGGCAAGCTTGATTCCCCCGGCTACTCCTATGAGTACTGCGGTGGAGCCACGACTTACTGTATCATGCCCCAGGAGGTCATGGAGCTGGGCTGCCTGCTCCACTATGGGGGCGACTCTTACTTTGACGCCTCCTTGGGCGAGCCCATGAGCTGCATCATCGGCGGCTACAACGTGATGTACCATACCAACAAGCAAAACTATGACCACTCCATGGGCGTCAAGCCCGGCGGTAACGTCCTGGTTTTGGGCGGCTGCGGCCCCATGGGATTGGGCGCTTTGGAGTATCCGCTGACTTTGGCCAATAAGCCCCGGCGGGTGGTGGTAACCGATGTCGATAAGGGCCGCATAGACCGGGCCAAAAAGCTTATCCCGCCGGAGATGGCCGCTAAGCATTCCGTCGAGCTCGTGTACGTCAACGCCGCCGAGCCCGAGGGCAATTTAGAGGGCCTATTGGCCATAACCCAAGGCCATGGCTACGACGACGTTTTCGTCTACGCCCCCATAAAGTCTTTAGCCGAGCTAGGCGACGGCCTTTTGGCCTTCGATGGCTGCCTAAACTTCTTCGCCGGGCCCTCGGACGCTAAATTCCAAGCCCTAATCAACCTCTACAACTGCCATTACACCAGCACCCATATTTTAGGCAGCACCGGCGGCAACACCGACGATCTTAAGGAAGCCCTGAAACTATCGGCCGAAAAGAAGCTGCGCCCATCGGTGATGGTCTCCCACATTTGCGGCATAGACGCCATAGCCCATACCACGGCCCATCTCCCGGAGATCCGAGCCGGTAAGATCTTATGCTACACCCATGTCGATCTCCCGCTAACGGCCCTGGACGATTTTGAAAAGCTGGCGGCCAGCGATCCTCTCTTTGAAAAGCTCCACGGCTATTGCCAAAAGCATAACGGGCTTTGGAACAACGAAGCCGAGCGGGCGCTTTTGGACCATTTTCAAGTTAAGGTAGACTAGGGCGCGTGGCTTTATTCGCCAGGACAGGAGGCCAATCATGTTGAGTCTAAAAGGCAAGGGGGCCAGTCCGGGGGTCGCCGTCGGGCGGATAAAATTTATCAGCCATACCATGGAGTTTTTGGAAAAACGCCTCATAGACGACCCCCAAACCGAGATTAGCCGCTTTGAGGCCGCCCGGGCCCTAGCGGCGGTTGAATTGGGGGAACTGGCCGTCAAAACGGCGGCCAAGCTGGGAAAAGAGAGCTCCCTTCTTTTTGAGATCCACGTCATGATGCTTGACGATCTCGACTACCGCGACGCGGTCATCGCCCGCATCAAGGGAGCCAAGTTTTGCGCCGAATACGCCGTCAGCGAAACGGCCATCGAGTTCGCCAAAGATTTCTCGGACATGGATGACAAGTACATGCAGGCCAGGGCGGCTGACGTACTGGACGTTTCGAGAAGGGTGATTGACATCCTAACCGGAAAAAAGCGCGAGAGCGAGATCCAAAGCGAGCCCGTCATCTTGGCCTCCCAGGATTTCGCCCCTAGCGAAACGGCGCAATTTGAGCGGGACCGGACCTTGGCCTTGATAACCATCGGGGGCTCGACCAATTCCCACACGGCCATCTTCGCCAGAACCATGGCCATACCCGCGGTTATCGGCCTAGGGGAGAGTTTGGATGACCAATGCGACGGCCAAATGTGCGTCGTTGACGGCTCATCGGGGCTAGTCATCCTCGATCCCGACGAAAAAACTTTAAACGAGACCCAAGGGCGCTTGAAAAAGCAAAAGGAGTTGGCCCAAGAGCTGGAAAAATACCGGGGGCTTCCGGCCACCACCAAATCGGGCAAAACCATCAAGGTCTTCGCTAACATAGGAAACGTCAAAGACGCCCATTTGGCCGTCAAAAACGACGCCGAAGGCATAGGGCTTTTCAGAAGCGAGTTTTTGTACCTCGAGAAAACCGATTATCCCGACGAGGAGACTCAGCTGGCCGCCTACCGGTCGGTAGCCGAGATCTTAGGCGGCCGGCAAGTCATCATCCGAACCCTGGACATAGGGGCCGATAAGCAGGCGGCTTATTTCAAGCTTCCCAGCGAGGAAAACCCGGCCTTGGGCTTAAGGGCTTTAAGGATTTGCTTGAAAAACCCCCAAGTCTTTAAAACCCAGCTTAGGGCGATTTACCGCGCCTCGGCCTACGGCCAGGTGGCCATCATGCTGCCCATGGTCGCCTCCCTTTGGGAGGTCGTCCGGGCCAAAGAAATCGCCCGCGAGGTCCAAAAGGATTTAAACGAGAGCCATATACCCTTTGACCCCAATGTCCCCATCGGCATCATGGTCGAGACCCCGGCCGCGGCCATCATAAGCGATCTCTTAGCCATGGAAGTCGACTTTTTCAGTATCGGCACTAACGATCTGACCCAATACACCTTGGCCGTTGACCGTCAAAACTCCTCGCTGGAAGATTTCTGCGACATCCACCATGAGGCCATTTTGCGGCTGATACGTAAGACGGTTGAAAACGCCCACGCCGCCGGGATCTGGTGCGGCATCTGCGGAGAGCTAGGGGCTGACACCACGCTTACGGAAACGTTTATCGAGATGGGCGTCGACGAATTGTCGGTGACCCCGCCGGCCGTATTGCCGCTTAAAAAGCGCGTCCGCGAACTGGGCTAACGCCGTTACGGCTGCGCTAGCTACCAAAATTATTTGCCGAAACCTGATCGCCGGGAATTTTTGCCCGCGCTTGGCGGCTCTTTCGAGCCGGGTCGGCCCAAGCTCATACCCTAACCAGGTAGGACTCATCTTTCCCGCAACAAAATTCAAGCCAATGGAACAAAGCCCGGAAGTCCTTTAAAATCAAGGCTTCCGGGCTTTTTTTCTCTCCAAGGGGCCCAAAGTTCCAAAGTCAGCGCGAGTACGCGAGGGTTTAATGGTTCCAAGGTCAGCGCGAGTATGCGAGGGTTTAATGGTTCCAAGGCCAGCGCGAGAACGCGAGGGTTTAATGGGTCCAAGGCCGGTTCAAAGAAAGGGCCAGACCTAGCGACAAAACGATGGAATGGAAGGCAAGGGGGACCATGATCGAAGGGGCGATTGTCCGACAGGGAAGAGCTTCGAGCGTTTTTTGTGGTTTTTTTGGGTAATCTTATGATTAGATGATTTTTTGATTGCGGTTTCTCGTGGGTCAGTGGTATATTTTAAAAACGAGGCTGGCCAAAGACTAAGGCTTATTTGGGGCCCATGGCTAGGTAAGCGACTATTTTAATCATGGCTAACCCTTTCCGGTAAATATCGAAATAGAAAATACGGGTAAAAATAGTGACCGATTTTTATCATCTCGTACTTCCCAAGGCTCAGAGGAACGTTTGGCCATGCCTTGAGAAAGTCCCAGCCGATTTTGTCCTTTACGGCGGCACGGCCGTGGCTTTGCGTTTTGGCCACAGGACCTAACTCGATTTTTGCCTTTGGCTACCCCACTTCCCCAAAACCGCTTGGCCCTGGCGATTAATTGACAACCTCGCCGCTCCTGGCCACTTGGAAACCGCTAGAGGCTAGGCGATTCCAAGCCTTGGCCAGGGGCTGAGGCCCGGGCTCCCAGGTCGCCCCTAGGGCGCTATTGGGCCAATCGGCCTTAGGGGTTGGCCGGGGTTATTTTTAAGATTCGGCCCGCACAGCTGGTCCAGGGCGCGAAATTCCAAACGAATTTGATTAAGAGCGCACGGTCATGAGTAAAAGAGGATTTTTGGGTTTTTTGTTTGTCCAAGGCGGTTAGGGCCATCGATTGACGTGACCTCGATACGGCCTAAGGACGGCCTGAACCCCACCGCGGTATAAGCAAAAAAGTTGTTGACTAAAACTTTTAAATGCAGTATAGGTATTTAAATATTAATCAGACCATTTTCTTTAAACCGTTTTATGGAGCGGTACTTTTATTTAACTATCAATTAAATAATTTAAGAGGTTTAAACATGATCAAAAAAACCATTTTACTGTTAAGTTCCTTTCTTTTACTTGCCATGATCCCATTTTCTGGAGCGCTTTATCCGCAAGATGGCGTGGCTTGGCTTGATTACGGCACTAGGGGTAATCCCAAAACCGCCGGCCATAATTTTACCCTTAAGTATCCTTCCGATTATGAGAAGGCAACTGATTTTTCCAAGGATGAATACTTGCAAACCTTCATATATAGTGACGAAGAAGGAAGCGGGGATAGCATTTTATACCTAACCGTTGGTATTCAAGACTTACCCAAAAACATAGACCCAGCAACGCTTCAAGCAAACGGTAATTGGGATACTCAAAAGCTGGAAGAATTATGGAAAACGGTGGGCAGTTCCATTTCTGGAGTAAATAATCAAGAGCAAGCCGTTGGCTGGGGAAATATTCCCATGGCCAAATACAGAGTATATCAAAATAACGGTGATATCGCTTCCGTTTCAGCTATGCTGTTCGCGTTGCATAAGGATAAACTTATCAAGCTTGAATGCGGTTATGATAGCATGGGTGGAGGCGAAGACTACGGATCTGATCTTGACTATACTAAAGATCCAACTTGCGTCTCTTATTTCAGTAGCTTAACTTTTACCGAGTGACTTCCAAATTTTTTAGCGCCCAAAAAAATCTTCCCTTAGCTAGCTTAGTGGGTCGCCCACCCCAAAACACCCCCCCTGCCGACCTTACTTCAAAAGGTCTCCACGGCCTGTTTTGGCCGATTACGGGGCTTATTGGCGAGGGGGTAAGATTGTGGTTTTTTGATTTAGGGTCATTGATTTGTCATGAGTAAGCGAGTGCCCATTTGAGGGTGAAGTTCGCGGGGCTATTAGGGTCTCCAGGGCGTTTACTCGTGGGCCCTTTAAAAATTCAAATTCTCATAATCAGTTCGAAGGCACTGAACGGTTTTGGTTCGGGCTTTCGCCCAAAAAAAATCCAACGAATTGACTAAAGCCCGCCGGTCCACTCGAGGGCGCTGAAGGGTTTTGGTTCGGGCTTTCGCCCAATAAAAAATCCAACGAATTGATTAAAAGCCCGCCGGTCCACGATAATCAAGACTCGCGGGCTTTTTGTTTGCCCAAAGCGATCCTAGCCAGGGGTAGACACAAGGTCATAACGACGGTATGAACCCCATTGCGGTATTAACAAAAAGTTGTTGGCTAAAAATTAATATCAACTAAACAGCCCAATAAGTGTGGCTTTTTTAACCTCGGACCGTTTTTTAGTTTGCCCAGTTAACCCATTAGGGTGGGCGTTTCTAGGCAATTCATTAGGCGAGTTTTATTGGGCGGCGGGGTTTTTGACGTCACTGGCCACCCGCCCGTGTTCCAAAACCAGGGTGCGTTCGGCGTGGGCGGCCACTTCCAGGGCGTGGGTGACCACGATTATGGTGCTGCCTTGCCTATGGAGCGAGTGGAGGATGTCCATGACTAGGCCCTCGTTGGTTTCGTCGAGGTTACCCGTGGGTTCGTCGGCCAGCAAAAGTTTTGGGTGGTTTATGAGGGCCCTGGCGATGCAGACCCTTTGCTGCTCGCCACCCGAAAGTTGCCGGGGTAGGTGCTTGGCCCGATCGCCCAAGCCCACGTTTTCCAAGGCTTCCAGGGCTTCCTTTTCGTCAACCAGGCTATGGTAATACTGGGCCACCATGACGTTTTCCAGGGCCGTCAAATAGGAAACCAAGTGAAATTGCTGGAAAATTAGCCCGATGCTTTCTCGCCTAATGGCCGTGAGTTCCGATCCCGATAGGCTATCGAGCCCCAGGCCGTCTAGAAGCACCTGGCCCGAGGTTGGGCTATCCAGGCAGCCGATGATGTTCATGAGGGTGGTCTTACCCGAGCCGGAGGGGCCCATGATGGCCAGCCATTCGCCGGACTTGACCGAAAAGGAAACGTTTTGGAGGGCCTTGATTGGCCCGTATATCTTGGAGACGTCTGAGATGACCAAAATTTGATCGTCGGCACTCACTGGGTTTAGCATAAAAATTCATCCGAAAAAACGCCCCAACAGGCCGGACCGAGCTTTTGGCGGCCCGGGTTTTTGGGGGATTGGCGAAAGGTCACTCGCCTTTTAAAACCAAGGCGGGCTCAACTTCCATGGCCTTTTTAACGGGCCAAAGGGAGGCGATGACGGTGACCAAGGCCGAAACGAGCACCGTTAAGGGCACCAGGTGAAATTCGGGGTTAAGGCCCCGGCCAAAAACGCTGTAGGAGACCAGGCGGGCGAACAAAAAGCCGGTGAAAGAACCGATGAGGCCCCCAAAAATCCCCAGCATCAAGCCCTCGGCCAAAAACTCCCGGGCCACCTTTTTGTTTTCGGCGCCCAGGGCTTTTTTGAGACCTATTTCCTTGCGCCTTTCCATGACCACGGTCATCATGGTGGTGGTGACGCAGATCATGGTCAAAGTCAAGACCACCACGGTTACCAAGTAGACCAGCCAAGTTAGTTTCGTTAGGACCGTTTCCTCGGAACGGGTCACCCGGGTCACTAGGCGCGGCTCAAGGTCCGGGACGCTACTTCTGACTTGATTCGCCAAATCGCTTAGGGGCGTCCCTCCGCTAGTGAGGCTGGCCTCGACTAGATCGATTAGGCCCTTCTCCCGGGTCATTTCTTCCATGTCGGTTAAGGATAGGTAGATAAAGCCATCTTCCACCCCGCCGGTGGAGACGGTCCCGGTGATGGTGTAATCTTTTGAGTAGCGTTCTTGGCTAGTGTTTCGGCCCTCGATGGTCATGCGCTGGCCGCTTTGGAGTTTGGTGGCCTCGGCCACCTCGGCGCCCAAAAGTATTTGGCCGGGCTTGGAAGGATATTCCCCGGTGACCCGCCAAAAGGGGCTGGTGAGTTTTACGTCGTCAAAATACGTGCCGACGGCGGTGTAAGGGAGCATGTTGTTACGGACCGGTTCGTAGCGAAAAGGGGTCAGGCCCACCAGCCTATCGGCCGGCAAGGCCCCGCGGGCGGCTTCAAGATCCCCATGGCTCAGGCGGCCCCCAACCTGGTCCTTGACCAAAACCAGGTTGGCCCCATAGGAGCGAAATTCCCGGCTAAGCTGTTTGGGTATGTCATAGCACAAACTGACCAGGCCCAAAAGAACGGTGGCCCCTATGGTCACCCCGGTCAAGGCTACCAAAAGCCTGGAGCGGCGCCTTAACAGAGACCACAGGACCATTCTAAGGGCAAAGGAACGGTTACTTAGCAAAAACCTTACCTCCCATGCAAGACTTCGGTTGGGTTAAGCCCCAAAAGGGTTTTTAAGGCCGGGAGACTGCCCAGAAAGGTCACGGTCAAAACCATCAAAACGCCTATGGGTATGACCACCGATTTGACGGCCACGGTGGAACCGAAAACGGAAAGGCCGATAAACTGGGCCAGGCCAAGGCCCACCAGGTAACCGACAATGCCCCCGCCAAAACCGGCTATGAGGATCTCGCACAAAACCAAAAGGGAAATGGAAAGGCCGGTGGCCCCCAGGGCCTTTAACAAACCTATTTCCACGCTCCGTTCCATGATGTTGGCCGTGACCAGGTTAGAGATGGCCAAGGCCGAGCATAATAGGGTTAGTATGGTCAACAATATGATCATTAGCTGGGTTTTCGATAAAATAGCGCCTTCCGACTGGGCCACCCGCAAGATGGGCTTGACCCTGACCCCCGGGAGGATCTCCTCGATTTGGTAGGCGATGGAACTTATGTAAGCCGTGCAATACCAAGTGTCCCATTCCAGCCTGGTAAGGGAGCCGGGATTTTGAGCCGCCCTGCGGGCCAGTTCGTTTTCCGGGGTGGTCAAGGCGCTAACCTCCACCCTCTGGACTAAGCCGGGCCTTTGGGCCAGGCTCTGGGCCAGGGCCAAGGGGGCGAATATGCCCCGATCGTCCTCGCCGCCGCTTTCGAAAATGGCTCGAACCTTAAGGCTCTCCGTTTGGCCGTAAGGGCCTTGGACCTTAAAACTTGAACCCACCTTCAAATCTTGATCGATTGCCAGTTCCCGGCCAACCAAAACCCCCAAGGAATCATTGTCGTCGCCTGGTTGGCCTTCTAAGGCCCACCAGGATTTCATGGCCGTCATGCCGGTATCGACCTCGTCCCCGGTGGGTAACGACAAGTGTTTGTTGAACCAAGTCCCGGACAGGGGGATCTTTTGGCCGTTTAGCCCAACCTGGACGGTCAAAAACGGGGCGTAATCGACGATGTTGTAAGCCCAAAAAATCATTTTGATCTTGTAGAGCTCGTCTTCTTTGATAAAGTCGCTTTCGAGCTCTGAGAGCTCACCGCCGCCTTCCTCGCCTTCGTTTAGGCGGTAAAGGTCGCCCATCATGGAAGAGCCCTTGGGGATGACGTTTAGGTTGGCCCCGTAACTTTTCAGTTCTTGGTTGACCTTGTCGCCTACGTCAAACATGACCCCCAACATGGCCGTGGCCAGGGAAACTCCCAGCCCAACCGTAAAGGCGATCATCAGATGCTTCTTTTTTTGCCTGACAAGGGCCCCTAGTAGCATTTTAAGAAACATGAGCCTACCTAACCTGGTTATGCCTTAAGGCAAAAACGAAAAAAACGAGTATGTCTAAAAAATGGGTTAAACGCCCGAATCGTTAGGCGTAAAAACCGTTACGCCCAATTGTTGTTATAAATAAGCGTGGCTATTTTTAAAAGTGGTCAAGGCCTTAGGGCGTTATGGATAAACATGGGCGGCGCTATTTGAAGCGGTGGGCCTCGGCCTCAAGATCCTCTGGGTCGATTACCAAACAGCCCTCGGCCAGGGAAAACTCAAGCGGCACGGGGTTGCAGCCGCCGGGAAAACCGATGGTGCTTTTGTTCATGACCACGTCGCAAAGCTTGCAAACAACCTGATCGCCCCTTTGGTAGTAGCCGCTCTGGCCGCATATGTCGCAGGCGTCCAAACCAACCCCGTAGGCGCTTTGGCTTTTTTTGATAACGATAAAACGGACCGGGGTCCCGTCCTCGGTTTCGTAAACCCGTCTATGGAGGTTACCGTCGGAAACGATGGCCAAATCGAGCTTGATGGCCCCGTCAATCAAAGAAACCGGATCGGGTTCGGAGATGACCGGGCCTCGGGAGTTTATCTCCCTTAGCGTGGTCGAGGTCAGGACGGCTAGAGTCATGGCAGCCAGAAGTAAGATTCCCGCCCTAAGATCGTCACGCAAGCTGGCCCGCATCTTACGTTTTAAGGCCGGGTTGGCCCCAACCGGCTTGGTTAGCCGGGAGCTGACTATCATGTACAGGGCCAAAACCGTCCAGACGCCAACTTGGGCGAATAAAAACAGGCTTTTTCGCTCCAAAAGATACAAGACCACGGAAAACGCGGCCCTGGGAAGCATCCTGCGCCCGGCTAAGATTTGGAAGGTCTCCAAAAAAAGCTGGGCCAAAACGATCGTGAGACCCAGAAAAATAAACCATTTTACCGCCCTGGGCGAGGCTTGCCTAAGCAAAAACTTAATCGATAGCCAAACCAAGGCCATAATCGTCAAACCGCAGACATAGCCCGTGACCTTGGCCAAATAGTCCAGGTTAAAAACGGAATCCAGGCCCACCCCAAAGGAGAAGGGGTAGAGAATCAGATTGGGGGTGACCCTGGCCGTCAAAAGGGCCATGGTCGAAAGTCCCGCCATCACCAAAGGCAACCTGAGATTACGTATCCTGGCCGGCCAAAGAAAGAAAACCCCCAAAAGTACAATCAGCGAAATGGCAAAGCCGACTTTGGGCCTAACCCTGGCCAAACGGTAAAACAGGACCGCCAAGCCAACGGCCAAGACCAAGGCCAGCAAGGCTCTAATCGCCGGGGCCGAAAAGGTCCCCAGGGAACGCTCCAAATTTAAGGGTTTTATTTGGTCGATACGAAGCCGGGCTGACTTGGTTGACCCGCCGCCCCCAATCCCCTCATTGGCACCGCCCCCCGCGTCACCACTGGCACCGCCCCCCGCCTTACCGCTGGCCACGCCGACAGCGCCTCCGCCAGCCTTCCCGCTAGGTTCAAGGCGCCTGGGAGCCAAGGTAAACAGGACGTCAAAAATAAGGAGCGCGGCCAATAGGGGGACCAAAACGCCCAGGTCGTAAAACTCCCTGATTACCCAGCCGACATTGAGGCGCAAGGTGGCCAAAATCGCCGCTGCC